>JAQXZM010000122.1 GCA_029227215.1 Bifidobacteriaceae bacterium
CTCCACGTCGTACGGGCTGAACAGCGCCATGCGTTCGCGCCGCTTCGCCAGCTCGAACGTCACGTCGGGAATCACGACGCCCAGCGCCAGCGACTTGATGCGGATCTTCTCGTCCGCGTTCTCGCGCTTCGTGTCAAGGAAGCGCATGATGTCAGGGTGGTGTGCGTTGAGATACACCGCGCCAGCGCCTTGGCGCGCGCCCAGCTGGTTGGCGTAGCTGAACGAATCCTCGAGCAGCTTCATGACCGGCACCACGCCGCTCGACTGGTGTTCGATGCGCTTGATCGGCGCGCCAGCCTCGCGCAGGTTTGTCAGCAGCAATGCCACGCCGCCGCCCCTTTTCGACAATTGCAAGGCAGCGTTGATGCCGCGCGAGATGGACTCCATGTTGTCTTCCACGCGCAGCAGGAAGCAGCTCACCGCCTCGCCGCGCTGCGCCTTGCCGAGGTTGAGGAACGTGGGGGTCGCCGGCTGGAATCGGCCCTGCACCATTGCATCGAGATAGCCGATGGCCGCGTGTTCGTCGCCGCCTGCCAAGGCGAGCGCCACGGCGGCGCACCGCTCAGGGAAGTCCTCGAGATACTGCGTCCCGTCGAAAGTCTTGAGCGCATACGACGCCTAGAACTTGAATGCGCCGAGGAAGGTTTCGAATTCGAAGCCCATGCCATGCGCGTGGGCGTAGAACGAATCGAGGAATTCATCCGAATAGGCGGCGAAGACGGCGGGGTCGTAGTAGTCGTTGTCGATGAGGAATCGCAGGCGTTCGAGGGCGGAGGCGAAGCGGCGCGTGGCAGGCTCGACGGCTGTGCGCATGTAGGCTCGCACGGCCTCGGTGTCGGCTTCGAACCGGATGCGGCCGTGCTCGTCATACAGGTTGAGCAGAGCGTTGAGTGCGTGGTAGTCCGGTGCGGCGGGCGGAATCGCGTCGGGGATCGCCGTAGGGGTCGTGGTGGAGGTTGCCGCGGCGGTTTGCATTGCTGATGTCATGGTTTCTCCATTGAGATGGGAGGGGATGGAAGGGTGGAATGGAATGGTGGAATGGGATGGGGTTGAGGGGAGAGGGATTTTCGGTGCGGATTGGTTCCAGTCGGATGGGTGGTTCGGCTGGATGGGGGGTTCGGCCGGTTACGTGGTCTCGCGCCCTGTGGTCTCTTTGTGCGTGCTCTCTTGCTGCTTGCTTTCCGTTGGGGCGGAGCGGAAGAAATCACGCAGCCCGACTCTCACCGCGCGTCGGTCCTCGGACGTGCCCGTCAGCTCGAATCCGTAGAGGAACGGCACGTGGCAGCGGCGGGAGATGATGTCTCCCGCAGCGCAGTACGCGTCGCCGAAATTCGTATTGCCCGAGGCTATGACGCCGCGCAGGAACCGGCGGTTCGCACGATCGTTGAGAAAACGCCGCACCTGCGGGGGCAGGGCCTTCGTCGCATCGCCTCCGCCATACGTGGGCACCACGATCACATAGGGTTCGCGCACCTCGAGCGTGCCCTCGGTGGGTCGCAGGGGAATGCGGTATACGGCGATTCCCTCGGCGGGCAGGGCACAACCGGCGATGAAGCGCGCCGTGTTGCCTGAGGCTGACGAAAAATACACCACCGCACCGATGCGCGCGCCTTCCGCCAGCGCTTCGGGGCGCGTAATCGGCGCAAGCGGCGTGGTCGGCTCGGCTGAGGTAGACGGTGCGACCGGCGCAGGTGACGCGGGTTGGTGGGGAGCTGCATCGACGGCGCTCACGCCATCCGCCCTTGCTGCGCGGCGCAGGTTTCGAGACGATGCGCTTCGAGTTGTTGCGCCAGGTCATCGATGAGGTCCGGTCGGTGGCCCGACCACGTCGCATACGGGGTGATGACGACGGGAGCCTGACGGTAGCCTGCCTCGACAAGCTGTGCCAAGGTCTGCGGATTGCGGCTCAGGTCCTCGACGTCGAATGCGATGCCCAGCTGCGCGAGACGGCGTTCCGTCGCGGCGCACTGCGGGCAGTTCGGTTTGTCGAACACGGTGATGCCCATGTGGTCTCCTTGCATGATCGGTGGGTGCATGATCGGTGGGCGTCGCGCGGTGTCGCGCGGCGGGTGATAGTCACGCTACACCGACCGTCGAGCGGCCAAAGGCACTAGATGTGTTGGTGAAACAGTCGGACACGCCCATATCTAGTGAGCGGTTTTACAGTCAGGAGAACGGCTTTCGGCTGCTGCGCCACCATTGGGAGGCGATGGGGGAGTGTGATAAAGATGACAGTCGCTTGCATTCGGCAGCGTCATGCGGTATCGGGACGGCTGTGTGTGAGGTGGCGATGCCTTTCGCGGCGCGGCGGACGGCGGCAGGTCGCGATGTGTGCGGCGCTGCAAGAAGCGGTGGGTTGAGATGAATGCGGCGTGCCGGACAGCGGCTGGCTGAGGGGCGTGCGGCGTGTCGGCTGTTTCGACATCCGGACGTTGTTGCATCCCGCACTGGTCTGATGGCGGGGTATGCCGTACGAGTCATTGGCTTGCCCCAGGGTAACGGCATCGTCAGTTGTGACAACCCACAGAGCAGGGTTCGAAAAGCGGGCATTCCGTGGAATCTGCCCACGGGTGAACGTATCATGGTGAGGAATGTGCGGTGCTGCGCGCGTTGTGCAAAGCGTGCCGCGACCTCGTGCAATGCCAAAGACATCCGAAGTGGCCGGGCGACCGGCACCAAGTGAGAGGTTGACATGTCTGAGAAGTTGAAGGTCGGCGTTCTGGGCGCCACTGGCATGGTTGGTCAGCGATTCGTGACGC
>JAQXZM010000123.1 GCA_029227215.1 Bifidobacteriaceae bacterium
ATGGCCTCGCCCAGCAGCTGCGCATCTCGCCCGCCGCGGCGGACGTGCTCAAGGCCAAGTACTTCAAGACCTTCGGCAAGGTGCATGACTACCTGGAATCCCTCGTCGCCGACGCCAAGCGCAAAGGCTACACCGAGACGATGTTCGGCAGGCGCCGCTACATCCCGGACCTCAACGCGAAGAACTGGCAGCGCCGCGACGCCGCCGAACGCGCCGCCCTCAACGCACCGATCCAAGGCTCCGCGGCCGACATCATGAAGATCGCGATGATCCGCGTGGACCAGGCGCTCTCCAAGGCGCATGCGAAGAGCCGTGTGGTGCTGCAGATCCATGACGAACTCGTGGTGGAGCTCGCGCCCGGCGAGCAGGAGGACGTGACGCAGCTCGTCAAGGACGCGATGGAACACGCGGTGGAGCTCAGCGTGCCGCTCGATGTCTCCACCGGCGTGGGCTCCGACTGGCAGCTCGCCGCGCACTGAGCGGCGGCAGGGACGAATCGCGGACAAATCGCGGGCGGATCGCGACAGAATCACAGACGAATCATGACGAATCATGGAGGGCGAATCATGAACGGCACTCAGACCACTACCGACGAAAACGCAATGACCAACACCACAGTGATCCTCAAGCAGGTCGTGGACGTGCTCGAGACGCTGTACCCGTTGCGGTACGCGGAGTCCTGGGATGCGCCTGGGCTCATCGTGGGGGAGCTGGACTGGCCGGTGCGCCGCATCTACTGCGCGGTGGATCCCACCTACGCGGTGGTGCAGGAGGCGATCGCCTGGCACGCCGACCTGCTGTTCACCCATCACCCGCTGTTCTTCCGCTCCGTGCACACGGTGGGCGGGCAGGGCTTCCGCGGTGAGATCGTCTCGCTGCTGTGCCAGGCGCACTGCGGCCTGTGGGCGGGCCACACGAACGCCGATGCCGCCTATCGCGGCCAGGCGCAGGCCGCCGCCGACGCATTCGGACTCATCGACGAAGGCCCGCTCGTGCCTATCGACGACCCGACCGCGAAAGGCCCGGTGGGTTCCGGTCGCGTGGGGCATCTGCCGCATCCGATGAGCCTGCGCGATTTCGCGCAGCGCGTGCACGACGCGCTCATCCCCACCCAGCTGGGCGTGCAGGTGGCGGGCGACCTCGACGCGATGGTGTCGCGCGTCGCCGTGCTGCCCGGCTCCGGCGACTCGCTGTTCGACGACGTGCGCCGCGTGGGCGCCGACGTGTATGTGACGAGCGACCTGCGCCACCATCCGGTCACCGATGCCTTCCAACAGGCCGCCTACGAGGCCCGTATGCGCGCCAAGGGCATCCCGATGGGCACGCCGGGCGATGCCGTCGCCGGCACGGCGGACGCCACGCCGCGCCCCGCGTTCATCAACACGCCGCACTCGGCGATCGAACGCATGCTGTTCCGCTACGCGATTCCCGACGTGACCGAGGCGTTGCAGCAGCGCTGCGGCGCGCACATCGAGATGCGCATGAGCCCGGCGAGCACCGACCCGTGGACGCTGAGCCTGCGATACTGAGCGCGCAAAGCTGAGCCTGCCATGCTGAGTGAGTAAAACTGAGCGGATAAAACCGAGCGCGCAAAATGAACGGACGGTATCGCGACTGAGCGAACGATATCCCGCATCACAAAGCACGGTTCCGCCATTCGCGCAACCTGTGTCGCGCGGGGGTATGGTCGTGAGAGAATGGAACCATGCGTATCCAACCAGGTTCCATGTTTCCACTCGGTGCAACCTACGATGGGGCGGGTGTCAACTTCGCGTTGTTCTCCCAAGCTGCGGACCGCGTGTTTTTGTGCCTGTTCGATGACGATGACCACGAGACCCAGGTCGAGGTGACCGAACAGAACTCCTACGTATGGCACATCTACCTGCCGGGCATCCAGCCGGGGCAGCGTTACGGATACCGCATCTACGGCAAGTACGATCCCGACCATGGCGACCGCTGCGACCCGAACAAGCTGCTGCTCGACCCGTATGCCAAGGCGATCGACGGCATGATCGACTCCGATGCCAGCCTGTTCTCGTACGACATCTACCATCCGGACGACCCCGAGGGGCGCAACACCGAGGACTCGGCGCCGCACATGATGAAGTCCGTGGTGGTCAATCCGTTCTTCGACTGGAGCGACGACCGTCGCCCGAACATTCCCTACAACGACTCGGTGATCTACGAGGCGCATGTGCGCGGCATGACGAACCTCAACGAGCAGGTGCCCGCGCAGATTCGCGGCACCTACGCCGGCCTCGCATATCCCTCCGTCGTCAAGTATCTCAAGGACCTGGGCATCACTGCCCTGGAGCTCATGCCGGTGCACCAGTTCATCGACGACACGATGCTGCGCGAGAAGGGCCTGAGCAATTACTGGGGCTACAACACGATCGGCTACTTCGCCCCGCACAACGCCTACTCGAGCTCCGGCTCCCGCGGCGAGCAGGTCAACGAATTCAAGTCGATGGTCAAGGCCTACCACGCCGCCGGCATCGAGATCATCCTCGACGTGGTCTACAACCACACCGCCGAAGGCAACGACATGGGCCCCACGCTGAGCTTCCGCGGCATCGATAACAAGAGCTACTACCGCCTCGTGGACGGCGACCAGCGCCATTACTTCGACACGACCGGCACCGGCAACTCCCTGTTCATGCGCTCGCCGCACACGCTCCAGCTCATCACCGACTCGTTGCGCTACTGGGTGACGGAAATGCACGTCGACGGCTTCCGCTTCGACCTCGCCGCCACGCTCGCCCGCCAGCTGGGCGATGTGGACAAGCTCTCCGCGTTCTTCGACATCGTGCAGCAGGACCCTGTGCTCTCCCGCGTCAAGCTCATCGCCGAACCGTGGGATCTGGGCAACGGCGGCTACCAGGTGGGCGGCTTCCCCTCGCTGTGGAGCGAATGGAACGGCCGCTACCGCGACTGCGTGCGCGACTTCTGGCGCTCGCAGCCGTCCACGATGCCGGAATTCGCCTCCCGCCTCATGGGAAGCTCCGACCTGTACCAGACGAACGGCCGCAAGCCGGTGGCGTCCATCAACTTCATCACGGCGCATGATGGTTTCACCCTCAACGACCTGGTGAGCTACAACGGCAAGCACAACGAGGCGAACGGCGAGGGCGGCCGCGACGGCACCAACGACAACCGTTCGTGGAACTGCGGTGTCGAGGGCCCCACGCTTCTGCACGACATCAACGAACTGCGCGCCCGCCAGATGCGCAACTTCATGTCGACGCTCATGGTGAGCCAGGGCATCCCGATGATCTGCGGCGGCGACGAAGTGGCACGCACCCAGCGCGGCAACAACAACGCCTACTGCCAGGACAACGCGATTTCGTGGACGAACTGGGACCTCGACCAGTACCAGAAGGACTTCCTCGACTTCACGAAGAAGGTCGTGCACCTGCGCCTCAACCACCCGGTGCTGCACCGCCGCCACTTCTTCACCGGCCGCGCGGCGGGCGATTCGTCGTCCAAGATTCCGCAGGCCGAATGGTTCAGCCCCGATGGCGAGATCATGGACCGCGCCGACTGGGCCAACACGCACGCGATGTCGCTCATGCTGTTCCTCAACGGCCACGACATCCCCGAGCCCGACCCCAACGGCTTCCATCAGGACGACAACGACTTCCTGCTCAGCTTCAACGCCTACTACGAGCCGATGGTGTTCACGCTGCCGGGGGAGGAGTACACCCGCAAGTGGCAGCTCATCATCGACACGTCGGATTCCGATGCGCCGCAGCTCGCCTACGAGGCGAAGTTCTCGATTACCGCGGATCCGCGCAGCCTCATCGTGCTCATGAGCGACGATGACTGAACGGTGTAGGGCCGGCAGCTTGCGTAGGCTTTGCGGAGCGTTCGAACTTCGCCGATGCAGATTGCGCGAGCTGGCCTGACGACCCCTGATGACCCGATGACGAAGGGCCCGGCACTGGTGCTTGCCAGTGCCGGGCCCTTGCGTATGTGCCGTTCGGGGAACGAGGCGTTCTCTCGAACAGTTCTCGTGGCATTTGCGATTATTCGGAACCGTGTGCAGGCGCTGCGTCCGCCGGATCTTCTTCGAGCCGATGCTGCGCACGCTGCGGCTCCGTCATGCCCGCCAGCTCGTCCGCGGTGTCGCTCACGGCGAGGTCGGTGCTGCGTGCGGCGGTGAGGATGCGCGCCTGGATGCGATCGGTCTGGATCGCGGCAATCTGCCGCGAGAACGCGATGACCCACGCGAACAGCGTGAGGCAGGCCAGCGCCTCCACGCTCGTGAGCGTCGTGTCGCCGCGGAGCCAGCGGAGCAGATCGGCGCCATCCACAAGGATGATCACATACGAAAACACATACATGAAGCGCGACAGCTGCGGCATGAGCCAGGGCAGCAGCACGAGCAGCAGGCCCATCGGCACCGTCATGCCGCGGGCGAACACATTGTGGAGCAGTGGGTGCGGGGTGTAGCGGAAGCTGCCCACGCCGATGAGCCCCACGCCGGTGAGAGCCAGGAGCAGCGAGAAGATGACGATGCGCGCCACCGCCAGGCGGAACTGCTTGCTTGTGCGGTCGATGGGTTCCGTGCCATTGTGAGCTCCCGCGCTATCGATGGCGAATTGCGTGGTCGCCAGCTCGAAGCTTGCGAAATAGGTGACGATGATGATGCACAGGCCGGCGAGAATCAACGTGGCGTTGAACAATTGCGCGGCGAACGTCGTGCGGTCTCCCAGCTGCGAGAAATTGTTATGCCACCACCACGGGTCGTCGCTGGTCATCGCCGCGACCGTGACGCCTGCGATGACGAACAGCGGGAGCATGGTGGCGACGGCCTTCGCACTCAGCGAGGAGGCCTGGATGAAACCCAGGTACGACGCGACGCCTGCGAAAGCGGCGACCACGGCGGGCATGAGCGAGTCGAACAGGTCACGGCCCATGATCGTGTTCGCCGCGGAGAGCAACGCATACGACAGGAAGAACGCCGTCGCGCCGAACACCACCGACAGCGAGCATGCCTCGATGGCGCGGCGTGCGATGCGCAGGGGGAGGCGGCGCAGCGTGTGCATCGTCTCGGGCGCGGGCAGCATGGGCGTGCGCGCATAGCCGACGATGAACATGAGGAACGACGAGATCGCGATGATCGAGGCGGCGGCAAGCAGCTTGCGGCCGCTGATCAACCAGATGGCGGAGGCTTGCTTCAGATAGATGGTCATCGAGACATAGGCGATGGCAAGGCTGATCATCGCGGCCATGAGCGCTCGCGTCTCGGTGCGCTGGTGCGTGCCCATCGGAGTGCGCCTGCGGTTGTGCTTGCGGTTGCGGTTGCGCGAGGTGCCGCTGTCGCGCTTGCGCGGTGCATCGCCGTTGCGCAAGGCGTCATCGCTGGGCGCAGCTGTGCGGCTGGGCGTGCGCTCGGCCGCGGCCTGTGCCGCCGTTGCGGTCTTCTCCCTCCTGCGTGCCATCATCCTCCGTAGTGTCCGGCAGCGCGATGTGCGTTGTACAGAGTGCGCTGTGCAGTATGCGCTGTGCGCTGTGCGTACCGTTTGCACGGCGTGCCGGGCGAATCAATCGTGGTCGTTCCAAACGAATCTGTGTTCATTATTTCGTCGCCGCTCGACACCGCGAAGCCGTGTTGTCGCAAGGCTCAAGGGTCCCACGGCGGGAACATACGGAGAGTCGGCAGTGGGCTTGTAGGTGGTAATCGGGTTGAACGTGGCAGAAGGCTTGAACGTGGCAGTGACGAGGCGAGGGAGGGCATGGCAAGGCAGACGTGTGCGTGTGCGATTGGCTGACGGCGGCAATGGGCAGCGGTCATGAGTTGTCGCGTGATGGGTTATAGTTGTTGTCGTGCTTTGCCGCACATGATGGCTGATGCGCCCCGATGGCGTGTGATCCGTCCGGGCCGTAGCGCAGCTTGGTAGCGCGCCTGCTTTGGGAGCAGGATGTCGCGGGTTCGAATCCCGCCGGCCCGACTTTCTTATCCTTTCTTCTCTTCCTCTTTCTTTTCTTACCTCTTACCCATCACACTCGTCCATCCGTGGCCGGCGTATCCGTTTTCCTCGTATCTCACGGCTGCATCGATACAATGTCTTTCTAGAACGCAATTTCTGTGCACGGGTTTGGTGCACGGCAACAGACACAGCGTGGTGATGTCAGGCGGCTGTGGGCAGGAGGCGCGGCATGCGGTTGGCTCGTTTGCGGATTCATAATCACAGCAGGCTCGTGCGCGACATCGACATCGAGGTGCGCCGCCACCTGGTGCTCGTGGGGCCCAATGATTCCGGTAAATCCTCGATCATGCGCTGCCTCGACCTGCTGCTCGGCGCGGCGCCGGAGGAGCTGCCGCTACGCATAGGCATCGACGACTTGCGAGACCGCAACGAGGAATTCCGCGTGGATTGCGAGTTCTCCAGCCTGACTCCCGACGAACGCCGCCAGTTCGCTGATGTGACCTTCAAGGACGCCCGCTGCGACGACGGCCCGGTGTTCGCGCTGTCGCTGCGCGTCGACCCGCCGCAAGGAGTGGCCGGTGGCGGCAACAGCTCAAACGCAGGCATAGGCAGCGCTTCAGGAAGTGCCGGCACGACAGGAACCGTGGGCGCGGTGGGCACGATGGATGCCGTGGATCCCGCTGACGCCGCCGTGCGCATTACCCGCAGCTTCGTGGTGCGCGACATCTTCGGCAGGCGCGAGGTGGGGCCGGTCGACGACGCACGGCTTGCCGCAATCGGCTGGCGCTTCGCCAGCTCCCAGCGCCGTCACACGCTCTCGCAGCCCACGGCGGACGAAGAGATCATCATGCGTTTGCGTCGTCTGCATGGCCTGGGCATGCCCGGCGACCTGTACCTCAACAGTGCGGTGTCGGCAATCGCCCTGTCTCGCCAGGAATCACGGTCGATCAGCCAGGCATACAGCGGCGTGGACGCTCGGCTCGAGCAATCCGAGGAGCTGGGAGCCGTGCGCGCCAAACTCGCCGAGCAATTGGCACAGATCTTCCCGCAGCCGGTGACGGAAAGCGACGTGGAGTTCGTCTACTCCGGCCTGCCGCGCAATCCTCGTAACCCGATGGAAGGCGTGATGCTGCGCGTCAACGTGGGCGGTGACCGGCGCACCGAACGTTCCGAGGTGATGGGTTCCATCGCGCAGTTCGTGCTCGCGGCACAGGGCGCGGGGATCCTTGCGGTCGATGAGCCGGAGCTCCACCTGCACCCCAGCAGCCAGCGCAGCCTCGCGCGCATGCTCGAGCGTGGCGGGGCGCAGTGCGTGATCTCCACGCATTCGGCAGACATCGTGAGCGCTTTCGACCCCGATTGCGTGGTGACGATGCGCGCCGGCGTCGCCAAGCAGCTGCGACGCGGGTCGCTGGACGACGACGCGCGCGTGCGCATGCGCCTGTGGACGCATGACCGCTTGGAACCGCTCACCGCGCGGCGCATCATCCTCGTGGAGGGCATCACCGACCGGCTCATCGTGGAACGCGTGGCGCAGGTGACCGGGCGCGACCTCGACAGGCTGGGTGTCTCGCTTGTGCAGACCGACGGCGTGGGCAAGATGATCCCGTTCGACAAGGTCTTCGGCGCGGAGGGTTTCGATGTGCCCATCTATCGGCTCATCGACAGCGACGCCGCGCAGGATGCCGCCGAACGCATGCATGTGCCGGTGGAAGACCTGGAGCGCCGCCATGTGTTCGTGAGCGAGCGCGATCTGGAAGACGAGTATGTGCGTGGACTGGGGCCGGCGACCGTGTGGAAGGCGTTGCGCGAGCATGGCCTCGTGGCGCTCAGCGTGCTCAAGGCGTGGCGTCTGCAATGGCGCGCACAGGCGCGCGCGGCGCAGGACCGGGCGGAGGCGGAAGCCTTGGCAGAAACTCAAGCGGGGAGTCAGATGGAGACTCAGGCAGAGACCCAGACGGAGCGCAGGGAGGCCGGCGCCACCGCTTACCCGACAGGCGAATCGCGGGACGGAGCAACGGGCAAGTCAATCGATGAATCGGCAGCCCCGACCTTCGACCCCGATGTCTTCGCCGACAGCACAGGGGAGGAACCGGCGGATTCCGGCACGGATGCCGATGCCGAAGGTCACGTGGTGGCTGATGCCGATGCGGTTGACGCGCTGCCGACCGCCGCGCAAGTGGCGGAATTCTGCCGTTCGTCGAACAACAAGGTGCCGTCGGCGCTCTCGGTGCTCGACTGCATCACCCCGCAATCCGCCACGCGCATCACGTCCATCGCCCGCCTCCTCGACGCAGCAACCGGCCAGAAAGCGTGATGCGTCGGCAATCCGCTGTATGCCGACAGCCATCTGCCGCTGTCTGCTGCGTGCCGAGGCCTTGCTAACGTCCGAAATCGGCAGGCAATTGAAGAGGCGCCGATGGCGGACGCTTAAACCGATTTTCAGACGTTCCTAACGTCCGCCATCGGCGATTCTGTATTTCGTAATTAGCACGATTCCGGAATGAGAACGGGATTTCCGGATCGGCCATAGGGCATGGATGCCGCGCTGCGAGGTGAGGTCGGGATCAAAGGCGATTAGACTGGTCTCGTCATGCGGTGATGGGCATCGCAGGGGAATCGAATTCGGAGAAGGGATTCTATGACGCAGCTCTTCAGTGGGAATCCGGCAGGGAACGCGGATTTCGAAAGAAAATCACGAAAAATGCAATCGCAGGGAGGCGGTGCGTCACAAAACAGTCGTGCTGTGCGCCGTGGCATGAGGGCGCGTTTCGCCAGGCTCGGCCGTTCGTTGGTAGCGGTGGTGGTGTCTGCCGCGATGGTGCCGATCGCCGCGGTGCCGGCGTGGGCCGATGGTGGCCTTGCCGCGTCTGCGGATGCTGCCGCGTCGTCCGCCGATATGATGAGCGTGGATGCCGAGGATCAGTCGATGGTCGAGGACCTTGCCTCCCGCGTGGAGACGGTGCAGGGCCTTGAGCAGGAGGAGGCGGAGCGCAATGCCGCGGAGGCGAGCAAAACCGCAGATTTGTCCGATGCCGCGTCCGGTTCGTCCAGTTCTTCTGCTTCGTCGGATTCTTCCGATTCTCACGATGCCGCCTCGGCTGGCGCGACATCCGACCAGAAGACCGGCGCGGTCACCGATTTCACCTTTGGCTCCTCCTCCCAGCTCTCCGACGAGGACCTTGCCGCGGTGAACGGCGCGTCCAGCTCCGCCTCTGGCATGGGTGCCTCCGGTGCGGGCGCCTCGCTGCCGAGCAGTTACATCTCCCCGGCGACCAGTACGAAGAACCAGGCGAGGGACAACGTCTGCTGGTCGTTCGCGACGATGGCGGCGCTCGAGTCATCCCGGTTGATTCAGAACGGCGCGCAGGGCACCACGAACATCTCCGCGGGCATCGCGGCGAACACGAAGCGCACGAGCCCTGATTACTCCGAGGCACAGAACGTCTATTCCACACTCCACGCCACCACGAACAAGCTCGATTACAAGAAGACACGCGATTTCGAGACCAATGGGGAAGACAAGACCGATGGCTTCAACACGGGTGCGAATTGGTATGACTCCGCCGATACGCTCTCGGATTGGGAAGGCGCGGTGAACGAGTCGACCACCCCGTTCACCACCGAGCATTCACAGTCCGCGTTCAGCACGATGATCACGAACGCGAAGAAGAACACCGGCAAGTCCGTCACGCACCTGCAGTCCGCGGATGCGATCGGCACCCCGTGGCCGGTCGTTGCCTCCACGAAGAAGAACGGCAAGACGTATCTCACGCGCAAGCGCAACGATGCCGCGTTCGCGGTCATCAAGAATGCCATCAAGTCCAAGGGTGGCGTGACGGCTAGTTTCAATGCACCGGATCACTGGAACAGGGGCGAGATCAAGAATCTGAAGGAATACTCGGATGGTTCGGTTGATTTCACATTCTGGCAGGCGGATTACGATAGCACGAATACCCGTGCCGGTGCTGGCTGGACTTACAATGCGGATACCGGTGATTCCAATGGCAGCATCACTGCGAACCATGAGGTTGAGATCGTGGGCTGGGATGACAATTACAGCCGATATAACTTCGCGGTCGATGGTGAGGGGGAATCCTACGATTCCGATGCCGCCGAGCTCAAGACCTTGAAGTCGCACGTCATGTCGTTTTCGAGCAATAACGGTGGTAGCGGCTACTATTGCCCGGAAGTTCTTGTTCCTAAGCACAACGGTGCGTGGATCATCAAGAACAGCTGGGGAGCGGAGAATGGTTTCTCCGGCTACCAGTACGTTTCCTATGACGATAAGACCTTCTGGGGCATGTACCAGTTCCAGCTCGAGGATGCATCGAAGAACAAGACGGACTCCCAGCACGAATACAACGTTCTTCACCAGTACGATGGCACGAACTCGCAGGGCACGCTGACGAACGACAACCCGATCTCGGAGGCGAACATCTTCACCGGCAAGGGCGAGAGGGTGCAGGCCGTGGGCGTGTGGACGCAGGGGCCGAATACGACGGTGAACCTTGCCGTGTACATGGGCGTGTCTGCGAACGCGCCGGAAAGCGGTACGAAGGCGGCGTCGAAGTCGCTGGTGATCGGCAGGGCCGGGTATCACACGGTGGTACTCGATTCGCCGGTCTACGTGGCGAAGGGCGAGCGGTTCTCGGTGGTCGCCTCGCTCAAGGCGAAGCAGACCGATACGCTGAGCGGTTCCGGGCTTGACAAGCTCAATTACGCGGTGATCGAGGTCGGCTACGACGGCACGGGCGGCGGCCAGTATGCCACCGCGTCGGCGGGGCAGAGTTTCGTGAAGACGTCGAAGTGGACGGACGTGACGGCAATGAAGTCGCTCGATGGGTATCCGAGCAACTTCACGATCGGCAATGTGAAGCTCAAGGCGTTGGGTAATCCTGTCACGGTGAGGTCGGTGTCTGGCGCTTCGGTGTCGACGGTGGCGGGGACGGCGCCGAAATTGCCGTCCACGGTGTCGGTGGCGTGGAGCGACGGCGGGTCGGGCCGGGTGCCGGTGTCGTGGGACGCGGTGCCCGCGTCTCGTTATGCGAAGGCCGGTTCGTTCACGGTTTCCGGGAAACTGCCGGATGGCACGAAGGCGACCGCGACGGTGAAGGTCTCGCCGCGCT
>JAQXZM010000124.1 GCA_029227215.1 Bifidobacteriaceae bacterium
CGTCAACAAGAACGGCGCACCGCTCCTGGGAGACAGCCGCGACCTGTTCCGCCCCAAGCCCAGCGACATTCCGCAGCTGCCCGGCGTCTACAAATGGCGCGACGGCGATGGCAGGGTCATCTACGTGGGCAAGGCGAAGAACCTGCACAACCGCCTGTCGAACTACTTCCAGCCGTTGGAGCGCCTGCACCCGCGCACCCAGACGATGGTGCTCACCGCCCGGAGCCTGGAATGGACGGTGGTGAGCAACGAGCTCGAGTCACTCACCCTCGAATACACCTGGATCAAGGAATTCGATCCACGGTTCAATGTCGTGTTCCGCGATGACAAGACGTACCCGTATCTCGCGGTGTCGCTGGGGGAGGAGTACCCGCGCGTGTGGTTCACCCGCAGCAGGAACCGACGTGGCACGCGGTATTACGGTCCCTACGTCAAGGTGTGGGACGTGCGCAACACGCTCGATTCGCTGCTCACCACCTATCCGGTGCGCACCTGCTCGCCGGGCGTGTTTCACAAGGCGCAGCTGTCACACCGGCCATGTCTGCTGGCGTCCATCGGCAAATGCTCGGCGCCTTGCGTGGGCAGGATCAGCGAACGCGACCACCGCCGCATGGTGGAGCGTGTCGTCGGCATTATGACCGGGCGCATGGGCCCCTCGTACATCGCTGACCTCACGCAACAGATGAAGGCAGCGAGCGACGACCTGGACTTCGAGAAAGCGGCTCGTTTGCGCGACCAGATCGCGATGCTCAAGAACTCCGTGCAAAGCAACGCCGTCGTGTTCGACTCGGATGTGGACGCCGATGTGTTCGGCATCAGCTCCGACGAGCTCGAGGCAAGCGTGCATGTGTTCTTCGTGCGCGCGGGCACGATCCGCGGCGAACGCAATTGGAGCGTGGAACGCGTCGAAGACATCAGCGACGCCGAGCTCATGGCGGACCTCATCACCCAGGTGTATTCGGCGCTCGTAGACGAAAACCATGAGGAGGAAACAGTAGGGTTCTCCTCGGATTCCATCGCCGTGGAGACCACGCGCAACGCGGTGGCGCCCTCCCAGCAGGCAACGGCAACCGACGCCGTCTCCCGTGCGCGCACCACGCGCGAACGCCATGAGCGCGAATCCGTGACAGGCCGTGATGACCTCACCTCGCCGATGTCGCCCGTTCCGCGAGAGATCCTGCTTCCGCTCGAGCCAGACCGCCGCGAGGAGCTCGAGGAATGGCTGACCGGACTGCGCGGCTCGAAGGTGACGATCCGCGTGCCGGAGCGCGGCGAAAAGCGCGACCTCATGCAAAAGGCGAACGCGAACGCCATCCAAGCGCTCCAACGCAGCAAGATGAGCCGCATCAAAGACATGGGCACCCGCACCGAGGCGATGAACGACGTAGCGGACGCCCTGGGGCTGGCGAGCGCCCCGTTGCGCATCGAATGCTACGATATCTCGAACGCATCGGGCGGCGGCTACCAGGTCGCTTCGATGGTCGTATTCGAGGATGCCATCGCCAAGAAGTCCGAGTACCGCCGCTTCGCCATCCGCGGCAAGGACGGCAAGGGCGCGCTCGATGATACGTCCGCCATCTACGAGACGCTGACACGCCGCTTCCGCCATGGCAACATCGCCGGCGACACGGGCGAAGACATGGCGAGCGAGAAGCGCGCCCAGAAGGCTGCTGAAAAAGCCAGTCTCGAGGCAGCCCGCGCCTCCGCAGTCATCACGACGCCCACGGCATCCACTGCCGCTGCTACCACTGCTGCCGCCGTTGCCTCCGCTGCGTCGTCCGGCCGCGCTGTGGTTCCGGAAGGTGCCGATACCTCCGCGCACGATGCCGCTGTGCACGATGCCACTGTGCACGCGGGCGATACCGTCGTGTCGGCGGCAAACGAGACGGTGATGGATGAGGTGATCCAGCAGAACACGAATCCCCGCCACTTCGCCTACAAGCCGAACCTCGTGGTCGTCGACGGCGGCTACCCGCAGGTGAGGGCTGCGGCGAAAGCGCTTCATGACTGCGGCGTGGACGACGTGGCGGTCTGCGGCCTTGCCAAGAAACTCGAAGAGGTCTGGGTGCCGGACGACGACTATCCGATCATCATGAAGCGCCAGTCCGAAGGCCTGTACCTGCTCCAGCGAGTGCGCGACGAATCCCACCGTTTCGCCATCACCTACCATCGGCAGACCCGGCGCAAGGGCACTTTGCGCAGTGCGCTCGACGGCATCGATGGCATCGGTCTTGCGTACCAGAAGAAGCTGCTGGCGCATTTCGGCTCCGTCAAGGCGATACGCGCCGCATCCATCGACGAGCTCGAAGCGGTCAAGGGAATCGGGAAGGCGAAGGCCCAGGCCATCTTCGACGCCTTGCATACTGAGGAACAAAACGGTGACGCCGGCGCCCCTACCGCAACTGCCCAGCCTGATGCCAAGACTCAGCCTGATGCCGAGACCCATCCTGCAACCGAAACCGATACGGTCGGCGCAACGGGTACAGCCGTTGCTCAAGACCGCAGCCACCTGTCACAAGAAAGGAACGACCGATGACGATCACGAACAGAGCCGCCGTGCTGGGCAAGCCCATCGCGCATTCGCTTTCCCCGGTGCTTCACAACGCCGCTTACGAAGCACTGGGCTTGGGCGACTGGCATTATGACCGCGCCGAGGTGGGGGAGGACGACCTCGTTGGCTTCCTCCACGGCCTCGACGATTCCTGGCGCGGTCTGAGCCTCACGATGCCGCTCAAGCGCACGATCATCCCGTTCGGCGCACCATCCGACACGTGGGTCAAGCTCCTGGGCGTCACGAACACAGCGGTGTTCGATTGGAGCGAGCCCAATCCGAAGGATGCCCAGATGCCTTCGATGAAGCTCTACAACACGGATGTGCACGGCATCGTCGGCGCCCTGCGCATGCATCCTGCGCGTTCCAACGCGACGGGTGTGGCAATGATCGTCGGCAATGGCAACACCGCACGGTCGGCTGTCGCCGCCCTCTCGACGATGGGCGTGCACCGCATCGATGTCGCCGCCCGCCACGAGGCCAAGACAGCGCCGCTCGTCGCCCTCGGCAATGAACTGGGCGTGCCCGTCACCTCGATGCCGCTGGAGGACGTGCCGCAGGTTGCGGCGGATTACGACTATGTGGTCTCCGCCATGCCGGCACATGCCGCCGACGGATTGGCGCGCCAGCTTGCCGATCGCGCACGCACCACGCATCCCATGCCCGGCACCTTGCTCGACGTCATCTACGATCCACGCCCCACCGATCTCATGACCGCGTGGGAGCGCTTCGGCGGCAAGGCCGTGGGCGGCCAGGAGATGCTGCTACGCCAGGCAGTGCGCCAAGTGGCGTACATGACCGGCATCGAGACCCAGGACGTCGAGTCCCGCGCATTGGAAGCGATGCAGAGCGCGTTATACGCCGCGCTGTGAACGAAGGGCACCAGTAAACAACGGCACCGTGAAATGCGAAGGAACAATTAACACTATGGGAAAGAACGGCGAGGCCGCAGCGATTCCACAGTGCGTTTGTGACGGAATACGACTGCAGCGTGATCCGTAATCACAATGCGGTCAATGACTGTGCGGTCAATCACTGTGCGGACACAGTGTAGTCACGGTCACGATGCGACGAAGTCGTAATATCGCATCGCTTGTACTATGAGAGTGGTTCATCAATCGCCGATGGACACCTTGAATTCATGGGCCCCTTGAATTCCAAGGCCCATCGGCACACAACGCGCGTCATGCCGGCGCGCGGTCCATCCAGAGCGGAGGCATGCATGGCATCCACGGCACAGCACAACTCGGCCGACCCCGAAGCGGACACAGCACAAGGCGCGGGTGCGACGGCAACTCCGGTCACGTCGACCTCGCAGCCCGGCCAGTCCGAACAGTTTGCGCCGCAGGAGCAGACCGCGCAGTCCGAGCCCCAGCCGGCGCAGGACTTCGAAGTGCTGCTCATCACCGGCATGTCCGGTGCCGGCCGGTCCCGTGCCGCGGATGCCATCGAGGACATCGGCTGGTATGTGGTCGACAATCTGCCGCCGAACATGCTCGTGCCGCTCGTCGACATGATGACGTCGTCCGGCTCCAAGGTGCACAAGCTCGCCACCGTCATCGACGTGAGGACGCAAGGCTACTTCGATGACCTCGCCGGGGTGTTCAACCATCTCGATGACCTGGGCGTCAAATACCGCATCCTGTTCCTCGACGCCTCCGACAGCGAGCTGATCAAGCGCTACGAGTCCGTGCGCCGCCCGCACCCCTTGCAGAAAGGCCGTCGCCTCATCGACGGCATCAAGGAGGAGCGTGAACTGCTCTCCGGCCTTCGCGACCGCGCGGACGTGGTGATCGACACCACCGGGATGTCGGTGCACCAGCTCTCCACGAAGCTCTACGATTCGCTGCTGGGCTCCGGTCCGTCCACGGTGACCGTGCACATCTTCAGCTTCGGCTTCAAGTACGGCATTCCGCTCGACGCGGACTTCGTGGCGGACGTGCGTTTCCTGCCCAACCCGTACTGGGTGCCGGCGCTGCGCGAGATGACCGGCATGGACAAACCGGTGAGCGATTACGTGCTCAAAAGCCAAGGCGCCCAGAAGTTCCTCGCCTCCTATACGGACGCGATCATGACCGCCATCGAAGGGTATTCCCGCGAAGACAAGCACTACGTGACGATCGCCGTGGGTTGCACCGGCGGGCAGCACCGTTCGGTGGCGATGAGCGAGGAGCTGGCGCGCCGCCTGCGCGCGAACGGACTGACGGTCTCCGTCTCCGCCCGTGAGCTCGGCCGGCGCGACAAGCACCAGGACAAGTGACCAAGGCAGGCAACACAGGCAAGTAACACAGGCAACCGCCCCTGAGGGCAAAGCTTCGCATTCGGCAGCGGTGTCCACGCGGATGTCCGCTACGAGACCGCTCGGGCAAGCATTCGCCCGTATTACGACCATTGGCCCGACCAAAAGTCGGTGACGCGATACTATAATCAACGCCGGTTGCTGCATGAGGCAATCACGCAAGCGATGCGTTGCGACACCATGCAAGGCGCAAGCCCAGCCCGTGCCAACACTCCGCACGGCGCGCAGGCTACGGGCGCATCACGCATCGCACGCATACGCACGCAACCGACTTGTGTAAGACATGAAGAACGGAAGGATGGGAACCAGTTGGCTTTAGTGGATGATGTCAAGACTGAACTCGCCTCGATTGTCGACGAACCGGAGACGGTGAAGCAGGCGCAGGCCTCCACCATGATTCGTCTCGGCGGCGGCATCCGTGTAGTGCAAAACCGTCTCTGCCTTGAGCCCAGCTTCGACAACCTCCAGGCCGCCAAGTGGCTTCAACAGGCCATCCAGACCGTCTACCGCCACCCGGCCCTGCTCGTCACCGAGAAGAAGACGACCCCGGAAGGCGTCATCGACGTCTACAAGGTCAGCGTCACCCAGGCCGGCGGCGCACTCGCCCTGCAGACCGGTGTGTTCGACCGCCACACGAAGCGCCTTGTGGCGGGTCTGCCGGGCAACATCGTCAACGGCCCCATCGCCCAGGTCAAGGCCGCATGGCGCGGCGCATTCCTCGCCGTGGGCAGCCTGTCGGATCCCGGCAAGGCGAGCCTGCTCGACGTTCCGTGCCCCACGCGCGAGACCGCTATGGCGCTCGAAGGCATGGCGCGCCGCCTCGGCGTGCCCACGAAGCTGCGCCGCGCGAAAGACAATTCCATCCACATCGTGATCCGCGATTCGGAATCCGTCGAACGCATGCTCCTGACGATGGGCGCGATGCGCACGAGCCGCGAATGGAGCGGCAAGCGCATCGATGGCGCGGAGCGCGGCAAGGCGAACCGCCTGGCGAACTTCGACGACGCGAACATGCGCCGCAGCGCCAAGGCAGCGGTGGAGGCCTCCAAGAAGATCGAGCGCGCGTTCGAGGTTCTGGGCGACGACATCCCCCAGAACCTGCGCGACGCCGGCCAGCTGCGCATCCAGCACAAGGACGCGAGCCTCGAACAGCTCGGCCAGCTCGCCGATCCGCCGATCTCCAAGGATGCCATCGCCGGTCGCATTCGCCGTCTGCTCCAGCTCGCGGACCGCACCGCGAAGAAGCGTGGCATCAGCCTCGACGACGCAACGCCCAAGGACGCCGCGAACTGACCGGTCAGCCCGAGCACCGGGTTGAACTCTCATCCACGCACGATTCTCGCACTCTGCATCTTCCCTGAGAGCGGATATCGCCTACACCGCATCGAACGCGGCACGCGCGATATCCGCTCTCAGCGTCATATGAGCCACATGCTCCCGTTTTTCAGCGCCACCATGTAGACTTTGAAGTGTTGTACCACAATGGTTGACACAGGACGGCTCAGGTTTCCGCAGCTCATCCGCGCCATTTGACGCGCCCGTCACGAAGCGCTTCACAACGCCTATGACGGGCATGACCGACGGCGGAACACGGCCATCCGTTCCTTGAATTGCAGGAAAGGATACCATGAAGACTCTCAAGGATCTGGGTAATCTGGAAGGCAAGCGCGTGCTGGTGCGCGCCGATTTCAACGTTCCGCTCGACGGCACGAAGATCACCGACGACGGCCGCATCCGCGCCGCCCTGCCCACCATCAACGAACTGCGCCGCCAGAACGCGAAGATCATCCTGATGGCCCACCTCGGCCGCCCGAAGGGCAAGGTCGTGCCGGAGCTCAGCCTGGCACCGGTCGCCGCACGCCTTTCCGAACTCATCGACACCCCGGTCACCCTTGCCAAGGATACCTACGGCGAGGACGCCCAGGCGAAGGTCGCCGCCATGAAGAACGGCGATGTCGTGATGCTCGAGAACGTGCGCTTCAACCCTGAGGAGACCAGCAAGGACGAGGCCGAGCGCGCCGCGTATGCCAAGAAGATCGCCGCCCTCGGCGATGTGTTCGTCTCCGACGGCTTCGGCGTGGTCCACCGCGCCCAGGGCTCCAACTACGACGTCGCCAAGGATCTGCCGGCTGCGGCAGGCCTGCTCGTCGAGAAGGAAGTCAAGGCCCTCTCCAAGGCCACCGAAAACCCGGAGCGCCCGCTGACCGTCGTGCTCGGCGGCTCCAAGGTCTCCGACAAGCTCGGCGTCATCGAGAACCTGCTCGACAAGGCGAACCGCCTCGTCATCGGCGGCGGCATGGTGTTCACGTTCCTCAAGGCCCTCGGCTATGAGGTCGGCACCTCGCTGCTCGAAGAGGACCAGCTCGACACCGTCAAGGGCTACATCGAGACCGCCAAGAAGACCGGCGTCGAGCTCGTGCTGCCCACCGACATCGTCGTGAACGCCGGCTTCCCGGCAGGCGACACCCCGGTGAACCCGGAGGTCGTGCCCGCCGACGGCATCCCGGCAGACAAGATGGGCCTCGACATCGGCCCGGCTTCCCAGAAGCTGTTCCACGACAAGATCGTGGACTCCAAGACCGTTGTGTGGAACGGTCCGATGGGTGTGTTCGAGGTCCCGCAGTTCGCTGACGGCACCCGCGCCGTGGCGCAGGGCCTCGTGGACGCCACCAAGGCTGGCGCCTTCACCATCGTCGGCGGCGGCGACTCCGCTTCCGCAGTGCGCAACCTCGGCTTCGACGAGGCCGGCTTCTCGCACATCTCCACCGGTGGCGGCGCATCCCTCGAGTTCCTCGAAGGCAAGACCCTGCCCGGCCTGGCAGTGCTTGAGTAGTCCGGGCTTTGTGAATCTCAGCTCGGGTAATCTAGCAAAGCGCTGACCCATCCAAGCAAACGAAAGACTGGGTTCCTCACGAGCCCAGTCTTTCGTTTGCCCCGGTCCGCGGGCACGTCTCGTCCATCCGATTCACTTCAGCCATTCATCCATCCGTCTAACTAGCGACGACCGACCGTCGAAGAACCAAAGGTGAGCGAACATCCATGCGCAGACCGATAGTAGTGGGCAACTGGAAGATGAACCTCAACCACCGCGAAGCCACGTATTGCGTGCAAAAACTCGCATGGTTGCTGCGCGATGCCCATTTCGACTACTCGACGTGCGACGTCGTGGTGCTTCCGCCCTTCACATCCATCCGGTCGGTGCAAGTGCTCGCCGAGGCCGATGACCTGAAGATCGCCTACGGCGCCCAGGCCGTCGCCGCTACGTCGCAGGGCGCGTTCACCGGCGACGTTTCTGCGGACATGCTCGCCGCCCTCGACTGCAGCTATGTGATCGTGGGCCACTCGGAGCGCCGCAAGTACCATCCCGAGGATGACGCCACGCTCGTCGACGAGACGCGCGCGATCCTCACCGCCGACATGCACCCGATCCTGTGCGTGGGGGAGAGCTACGACGAGCGCAAACAGGGCATCGAGCTTGAATACGCCGTGAGCCAGGTCAACGACATCACTCGCGACCTTTCCGACGACGAGGCCTCCCGCATGCTCATCGCCTACGAACCCGTGTGGGCGATCGGCACCGGCATGGTCGCCAACGCCCAGACCGCCCAGGATGCGGCACATGCGATACGCGAACACCTCGCGTCGGCGTTCTCCCCGCAGGTCGCCGAGCGGGTGCGGATCCTCTACGGCGGCTCCGTCAATGCCAAGAACGCCTCGCAACTCATGAGCCAGGCCAGGGACATGGACGGCTTCCTCGTGGGCGGCGCGTCGCTCGACCCGGATGAATTCGCCGCGATCGTGCGCCTCACCCAGAAAGCGGCGAAGCAACGTTAACAACGGTAGCAACCGAGCCGGGGCAGCCGCCATGTAAGAAGCGGCGCCGCCTCGATCCGCCAACCGTCGTGACTCACCGATTCATGGGAATTCGGCGAAATCACACGAAATTTAGTCAATCCGGTACGACCTGCGGCAAACATGGGGTAGACTTACTACAGATATACGTTTTGGAGGTACATCGTGCACGTTCTCAAGATCGTTCTTGAAATCGTCGTTGTCATTCTCAGCATCCTGCTGACCATGCTCATCCTCATGCACAAGGGCAAGGGCGGCGGTCTGTCCGATATGTTCGGCGGCGGCATCGCCATGAACGCCGGCACGTCTGGCGTGGCAGAGAAGAACCTGAACCGCATGACGATCATCGTCGCGCTGCTGTGGGTTGCCATCATCATCGGTCTCGACCTCATGCTCAAGTACAACGTGGGCTGAGCGAAGGTTTACGAGACAATTCTGGTTTCTCCTCGCTCTTCGTTAGTGGGGGGAGAGCCAAAACCATCAATCATTCCTTTTCATGTGAGGGGTTTGCACAACAAGGCGTGCAGACCCCTCACATGTTTCTGCACTGCGATGGCGCATCACACACGTTGTGATACGCCATCGCATTTCTTCTGTTCGCGCCTCGGTCCACATCTTCTCCCACCCGCATCCTCGCGTCCACCCCAGCGCATTCCATCACCCCGCAACACCACTATTCCAAAATTGAACTCTAAATTGAACTTCGAAAAATCCCTCGAATATTGTCATCGCGACATCGCAATGCGTGATATCATATTGAACCAGAAGTTCAATTCCAAGTTCAATTCATGAATCGAGGCAGGATGGCTCACATATCGACCCACCAGCCAGCGCAGACCGCCGATTCACCCACCTTCGCCGAACGACTCTCGCAAGCCTTGGAACTACGCGGCCTCAAACAGGTCGACGTGGTGCGCATGGCGCATGCCGCCGGCCTCAAGATCGGCAAAAGCCACATGAGCCAGTATGTGAGTGGCAAGACGATTCCGCGCGACGCAAACCTCGCCTTCCTCGCCAGCACCTTGCATGTGAGCGAGGAATGGCTCATGGGGGAGGCCCCCAGTCGTCGCACGAACGACCGCGCTGAAGGCCAGCCTTCCGGGATCATTTCCGAGACCGCTCACGCAACCGCCTCCACGGCAGCCTCTTCAACTGCTTCGGAGCACGCATCCCCACCAGGTACGCAGCAAGCAGCGATGAACGCCGCGGCGCCAGCCGCACAATCATCACACCTCTCAGACGCGCTCTCTGCTTCCGCTGGTGCTGCCGATACCCTCAACACCACCAGCACCGTTACCAATCGACCCATAACCACCACATCACTTTCCGAGGAACCTTCCATGACAGACACGAACATCTCCAGCACCACCGACACTCCCTCCAAGCCCACTGCGCCCGTGGCTCCCTCTGCACTTACCAAGCGCCGCACGTTCACGAAGTCGCACAAGCTCGACAACGTGCTCTACGATGTGCGCGGCCCGGTCGTCGACGAAGCCGCCCGCATGGAGGCCGAGGGCATCAACGTCCTGAAGCTCAACATCGGCAACCCGGCGCCCTTCGGCTTCCGCACGCCGGACGAAGTCGTGCACGACCTCGCCCACCAGCTCACCGAGACCGAGGGCTACTCGCCGTCCAAGGGCCTGTTCTCCGCACGCAAGGCCATCATGCAGTATTCCCAGATCAAGGGCCTGCCGAACGTCACGATCGACGACATCTACACCGGCAACGGCGTGAGCGAGCTCATCAACCTCAGCATGTCGGCGCTGCTCGACGACGGTGACGAA
>JAQXZM010000125.1 GCA_029227215.1 Bifidobacteriaceae bacterium
CCCCCTTGGCGCCCCCCCCGCCTCCCTAGTGGGGTGAGAAAACGGAATCCACGAACCCTGTCTCTCCTTCCGAATTTCGCAATCAACCGGAATGGCCTGCTCTCTCGACTGCCGATAAATCGGAAGGCATGCAATCTTCCAAAGCACTGATGCAAGCGCGGCGATTCTTTGAGCGTGGGGCGATGAGCCTTGATTCGGTATGGGATGCGGAGCGTCGCGGAGCGGCTCTCATGTATTTCTCTTGGCGACGGACATGGAGCTTCGAGCCCGATTGTTGCTCTGGGGGCACGGGTGACGCTGGGAGCTGAATTCGCCCGGATGCATTGACTTTTGGAGCGGGAGTGGAGGATATTAGTGGCAACAATTATTCCACGGATGGAGCACCACAGGGTACCGCCACGGAACAGCGCAATAACACAACGCAATAGCACAGCGCGAAATCATCAATACCAAAGGAGCAATCATGGCAACGCATGAAATCACCAGCGCCAACCTTGCCGACGCCGTGGAAAAGAACGACGTGGTCCTTCTCGACTTCTGGGCCACCTGGTGCCCGCCGTGCCGTGCCTTCGGCCCGGTGTTCGCCGAAGCCTCCGAGAAGCACCCCGACGTGTTCTTCGGCAAGGTGGACGTGGACCAGCAGCAGGAGCTGGCGGCGCAGGCACAGATCAGCGCCGTCCCCACCCTCATCGTCTTCAAGAAAGGCCAGGTCGTCTACAGCGGCGCCGGTGCCCTCAATTCCGCGCAGCTCGAGGATCTCATCGGTCAGGCGGTCGCGCTCGATATTCCCGCCGACGGCGCCTCCAAGGAGCAGAACGCCACCGCATAACTGCACAACCGCAGCCGAGTCCACACACCACAGGCAACGTCTCACCGCATGGCGATGCGATGCGCAAGTCGTTTCGCGCACCGCGCACATATGCAGTCCCACGACGCGGCCGATTCACGCAAAGCCTTGATATTTCAATGGTTTTGCATGAATCGGCCGCGTTGTTTTTTGCATACGTCACGCATGCCTCCTAGAATCTGACCCAGAAACAGATAACCGCTGATGCGAATACACAGGGATAACGGAACACCGGCAGTTAGGCCTGCCAGGCAGCAGGATCTGCAAGGATTGGAGTTTTACCTATATGTCAACCAGCCATCGACTTCCCAAACAGCCTTTCTACAAGCGGCTGAGCCCGAGGCAATGGAAGATGACGGGCGTCACGGCAATGACACTTGCGGCAGTGCTCGCCATGGGTGCGTCCTCCGACGCCATGATCACGCATCACACCACCGTGCTTGCGGATTCCACCGCAGACGCCTATTCGGTCAATGACATCACCGGCGCCGCTTCTCGTGACACGATCCGCGAAGCCATCGCCAAGCACGAGAACGGCGCCACCGACGCGACCGTCTTCGCCACCGTCGTCATCGACGGCCAGACGAAGATCGTCTCGTCCGACACCGCCTTCACCGACGTGCGCAGCGTGCTCGAAGCGGGCAACATCACCCTCGCCAAGGGCGACTCGGTCTCCCCCAGCCTCGATTCCGCCGTGGATGAATCCACCGTCATCACCATCACGAGCTCCGGCTCCGACGTGATCACCGAGGATTCCGACATCGACTTCAACACCGTCACAAAGGAAGACCCCACGCTCGACAAGGGCACCACGAAGGTGGAGTCCGAAGGCGCCAAGGGCGTCATGGAAACCGTGAGCCTTGTGAGCAAGACCGGCGACACCGTGACCTCGAAGAACACGCTGAGCTCCTATGTGAAGGCCGCTCCGCAGGACCGCGTGGTGCTCGTGGGCACCAAGACCGCCAGCTCGTCCACCACGAACTCCGGTTCCACCAGCTCCGGCTCGACATCCCTCGGTGTCACGACCCCCGCCAGCGAGATGCAGACATGGGCCCATGACTACCTGATCGGCAACAGCTACACGGAAGACGACTTCACCGCGCTCGTCTACATCATCTCCCATGAATCCGGCTGGCGCGTGGATGCCACGAACGCCTCCTCCGGTGCCTACGGCCTGCCTCAGGCACTGCCGGGCTCCAAGATGGCGTCCGCCGGCTCCGATTGGCAGACGAACTACCAGACGCAGATCAAGTGGTTCGTCGGCTACTGCAACGGCCGCTACGGCGGCATCACCGCGGCCTACAATCACTGGCAGACTTATAAGAGCTACTGACAGCCAAGACTGCTGACGGCGCATGAATGGCGCATGAATGGCATTGCTTGACCGGCATTGGCCGGCAGGCATGAGCCGCGAAGCGCAAAGCAATCACCTGCAGTGAAAGGGGCTGGGCACCACGTGCTCAGCCCCTTTCTGTACTCATGATCTTCTGCTCATGGCCTGCGCTCATGGCCTGCGCCTCATCGCGCCGAACTTGGCATATCGGCCATCATTCCAGCCTGATTCACACGGAATGTTGGCCACAACCCCAAGTTCAGCGGAAAGAGCCATGCCCGGCTTGGGATTGCGGCCAGCATAAGGCCCACGATTCGCGAGCAATGCCGTACACAACCCCAAGCTGGACACGAATCCTCCTATCGAGCTGGGCATGGTGAGCATTGGGGCGCAGCTAGTACTTGGGCATCGCTGGCATAGCTAGTATCGCCGGCATCGCAGCCGTTGTGTGCCACAAGGCATAGGAAAAGGGCCTTGGCATTCCGCGGATTCCTCCCCGGCCCCAAATGCCAAGACCCTTGCTTTCCCCTGTGCATTCCCCAAGTCTCCACGTCCCCTTCAGGAGCACAGTCTGAAGGTGCAAAAGGACGTGGAAACGATTGATCAGCCGAAGCGACCGGAGATGTAGTTCTCGGTCTCCTTGTTCTTCGGGTGCTGGAAGATCGTGTTCGTCTCGTCGAGCTCCACCAGGTGACCGGGCTTGCCGATGCCCTGGATGTTGAAGAAGCCAGTGAAGTCCGAGCAACGGGCTGCCTGCTGCATGTTGTGGGTCACGATCACGATCGTGTAGTCATGCTTGAGCTCGTTGATCAGATCCTCCACGGCGAGCGTGGAGATCGGGTCGAGGGCGGAGCACGGCTCGTCCATGAGGAGCACCTGCGGGTGCACGGCCACGGCGCGGGCGATGCACAGACGCTGCTGCTGACCACCGGAGAGGCCGATGCCCGGGTGGTCGAGGCGGTCCTTGACCTCCTCCCAGAGGTTGGCGCCGCGCAGTGCCCATTCGACCAGGTCGTCCGCGTCGGACTTGCTGATCTTCTTGTTGTTGAGCTTCACACCGGCGAGCACGTTCTCACGGATGGACATCGTGGGGAACGGGTTCGGGCGCTGGAAGACCATGCCGACGTTGCGGCGCACTTCCACTGGGTCGGTGTCCTTGTCATAGAGGTCCTTGCCTTCGAGAAGCACCTGGCCGGTGCAGTACGCACCGGGGATGATCTCGTGCATGCGGTTGAGGGTGCGCAGCACCGTGGACTTGCCGCAGCCGGAGGGGCCGATGAAGGCGGTGACCTTGTTTGCCGGAATCACCATGTTGACGTCTTCCACGGCATGGAATTTGCCATAGTAGACGTTCAGGTGTTTGACATCGATTCGCTGTCCCATGTCTTTTCCTTGTTTGTTCTTTCTTTCGCTAAGACTCTAACGCGTGGTGTCGCGCGTCACTTCTGGCTGTCGTCGACCGCGAAGATCTTGGCGACGAGGCGGCCGATGAGGTTGAGCACGAGCACGAGGATGATCAGCACGAGCGATGCCGCCCACGCGCGCTCCATGCGGATGCCAGGAACGCAATTGACGGCGTTGACCGTGCATGTGGCGGTGCCCTGCTGGTACTCGTTGTAGATGTACACAGGCAGCGACATCATGCGGCCGCTGAACAGGTTGAAGTTCGTGCTGGAAATGGTGCCTGCCGCGATGAGCAGAGGCGCCGTCTCGCCGATGACGCGGGCGATGGCGAGCAGCACGCCGGAGACGATGCCCGACAGCGCGGTGCGCAGCACCACCTTCGTGATTGTGCGGGACTTCGTGACACCCAAGGCGTAGGAGGCTTCGCGCAGATCATTCGGCACAATCTTGAGCATTTCCTCACTGCTTCGCACAACGGTCGGGATCATGAGCACGGAAAGTGCCACGGCACCGACGAAGCCGTTGTACGTGCCCTTGCCCAGGATCACGGTGAACAGCGAGAAGGCGAACAAGCCGGCGACGATCGACGGCACGCCGCTCATGATGTCGACGAAGAACGAGATTGCGTGGTACAGCTTGCCCTTCGAGGAGTACTCCACCAGGTAGATGGAGGTGAAGATGCCGATCGGCACGGAGATGATGAGGGCGCCGAGCGTGATCTCGAGCGTGCCCATCATGGCATGGTAGATGCCGCCGTACTCGTTCGTGGTGCCGTTGGCGGGGTTGCCGCCGACGATGCCGCGCATGTTGTGCGTGAGGAAGTAGCCATCGAGACGGCCCACGCCGTTGGCGATGACGGTCCACAGCACCGAGATGAGCGGAATGAGCGCCACGATGAACGCCGCGACGATGAGCACATGCATCGCGATGTCCTTGCGCTTGCGGCGGTTCAGGTAGGAGCGCTTCGGCGCGAGCTTGTCGAAGTTGGGCGTAGGGCCCTTGTCTTTCGGCTTGTCGGCCTTGGGTGCGTTATCGGCCGGCTTGGGCGTGAGCGGGGTCGGGATGACCTTCTTCTCGGAATCGCTGGGCGTGCCGGCGGTTGCGGTTGCGTCTGCCATGATCACTGCACCTCCTTATCCGTGAGCTTGCGTGCGATGAAGTTCACGACGAACGTGATGACGAACAGCACGAGGCCGGAGGCGATGAGCACCGAGACGCCCATGTTGTTGGACTCGGCGAACTGCGCGGCGATGTTGGCTGCGATCGTCTGGTGCTGGGCTGCGAGCAGCAGGTGCCAGGAGAACGTGCGGCCCGGGGAAAGGATCATCAAGACGGCCATCGTCTCGCCCAGTGCGCGGCCCAGGCCGAGCATCGAGGCGGAGACCACGCCGGAGCGGCCAAACGGCAGCACGGCGAGCTTGATCATCTCCCACTTGGTGGCGCCGAGCGCCAGCGCGGCTTCTTGCTGAAGACGCGGCGCGCGCACGAACACGTCACGGCTCATGGACGTGATGATCGGAAGAATCATGACCGCGAGCACGAGCGACACGGTGGCGATGGTGCGCGGCGGGTTCGAGATGGCGCCCGTGGCCGGGTCGGAGCCGAAGATCGGGATCCAGCCCAGGTACTTGTTGACCCAGTTCCAGAATCCGTAGATGTGCGGCACGAGCACGAGACCGCCCCACAGACCGTAGATGACCGAGGGGATGGCGGCGAGCAAATCGATGACGTAATTGAGTGCGGTCGCCAGCTTCTTCGGTGCGTACTGCGAGATGAACAGGGCGATGCCGATGGCGATGAAGAACGCCACGATGAGGGCGAGCGCAGACACGAGCACGGTGCCGAAAATCAGCGGCGCCACGTATTGCCAGAAGCTGTGTGCCTTATCTCCAGTGAATGATTCGATGGTCTCCTGCACCTTGGCGTGGTCGCCGGTGAAGACCGGGGACGCCTCGATGAGCAGGAAGACTGCCACGGCGGCCAGCACCGCAAGGATGAGCACGCCCGCGCCGGTGGCGACATAACGGAACACCTTGTCGGCGCCGTGGTCGCCATGGCCGCGCCGTGGTGCCCCCGAGGCAGTTTTGGCGGTATTGCTTGACACCGCTGTCTCCTTCGTATGAGTGAATGAGGAACTTTTCAATTATGACGAGTGCGCTTGCTTGCGTGGCGGATTCCGAACCGGTGACGTATCCGTTGGTTTAACCCATTGGTTTGACCCGGAGGTTTTGTTCATCGCAATTCCAGCGGGATACGAGCCCGGTTCAAGGTTGCCTGAGCAAGCGGACAGCCGCCGCGTATCAAAATCCTTGATTCGCGGCGGCTGCATGTGCTTCAACAGTGCCGACTGGGGTTACTCAGTCTTGATGTTGTTGATGGAGGCGAGCACCTTCTGGCGCAGCGTGTCGGACATCGGAGCGGAGCCGGCGTTGTCGGCAGCGGTCTTCTGGCCGTCCTCGCTGACCACGTAGGTCAGCCATTCCTTGACGAACTGCGCGTCGGAAGACTTCTCGTAGGCGGGGCATGCCACGTCGTAGCTGACGAGCACGACCGGGTAGGCGCCGTCGGCGGTGGTGGCGTGGTCGATCTTGATGACGACGCGGTTGTCGCCCTTGGCGGAGGAATCCTCAGGAGAGGCATCCACGACCTTGGCAGCGGCTTCTGCGGAGTACGGCACGTACTTGTCGCCGACCTTCACTGCCACGGTGCCGAGGTCACCGGCCTGGGAGGCGTCGGCGTAGCCAATCGTGCCCTGGGCCTGCTTGACGGTGGAGATGACGCCGGAGGTGCCGGAAGCGCCCTGGCCGGCGGAGCCAGGCCAGTTCTCACCGGGCTTGTAGGTCCAGGAATCCGGAGCGGCCTGCGAGAGGTAGTTCTGGAAGTTCTTGGTGGTGCCGGACTTATCGGAACGGTACACCGGGGTGATCGCGAGGTCAGGCAGCGTGATGTCGGGGTTCTCGGCCTTGATCGCGTCATCGTTCCACTTGGTGATCTTGCCATCGAAGATCTTGGCGACCGTGTCGGCGCTCAGCTGCACGTGCTTGTCGCTGCCGTTGAGGCCTGCGTCAGAGAGGTTGTAGACGATGGCGATCGGGGAGATGTAGACCGGGATGTCGAAAGCGGTGGTGTTGTTGGCGCAGCGGGAAGAGGACTGCGACACCTGGTCATCGCTCAGGGAGGCATCGGAGCCGGCCCACAGGGCGTTGCCCTGGAGGAAGCTGTTAACGCCAGCGCCGGAACCGGACGGATCGTACGCGATCTGCGCATCCGGGTACTTCTGCTGGAAGCCGGCGATCCACGCATCGACGGCGGACTTCTGGCTGGACGCGCCTGCGCCAGCGAACTCGCCGGAGATGTTCACGGAAGACGATGAGGAAGCGGCGGAGCCGCCGGTGTCGGTACCTGCGTTGTCACCGCAAGCGGCGACGGACGCGAGCATCACGATGCTGGATGCCACAGCAGCCACACGCATGAAAACATTCTTGTGCATAATTGTTAGCTCTTCTGTCTCAACTTGTCCACGAAGCGCGCTGTGCGCGCCTTTGATAAATCCAGACTTAGATGAGGTCATGAAGTGACCTCTTGACTGAACAATTTCACGATATCCGAATCGACAATTTCATGCCGCGATATAAATGAACTCAAAGTGAATTGACGAAAAGATGTTTCGATGATGCCGCGGACGCCGCCAGCCGCACCGTTCTCTGAGGCGGCATGGGGCCATCAGCAATGTCAGATTGCCTTGATATCGCTCTCAGCCTCATCTTCAGCGTCGCCGTCATCATCATCGTCGTCATCATCGTTGCTCACTGTGTTTCTGTCGCTGCTGCTCTCGCCACTGCCGTTTCCGCCGACGTTCGCAGAAGGTGCGCCAGCGGGCTGGGCTTGGCGTGCTGCCGCGCGTTCGCGGGTGATGCGGTCGATCTCCTCGGCGATGATGTCTTTCTGCGCGGCGCTATCGAGGCCAGCAGCATCAAGCTCCTGCACGGTGTCGGCGGCGACGGACTTGTCGGCGAAAGCCTCGAAGATGCCACGCTTGTTGTCGAGCATCTGCGTGATCCGCTCATCCACGCTCTTCACGCAAAGCAGGCGGAACACGAGCACGTTGCGCGTCTGACCCATGCGATACGCGCGGGAGATGGCCTGGTCTTCGATCGACGGCTTGAGTTGCGGCTCGCAGAAGATGATGACGCTCGCCGACTGGATGTTGAGCCCCGTGCCGCCCGCTTCCACCTGGGCGACGAGGATCGTGCCGGCAGGCGCCGCATTGAACGCGTCCACCATGCGCTGCCGGTCGGCAGGCGAGACGGAACCGTTGATCGGCCCGATGACCCGGTCGGCGTAACGCTGGCAGATCGCGTCGATCGTGTGCAGGTAATAGGAGTACACGATGATCTTGCGACCATCCTCCGTGGCATCGGCAACGAGCTCGTCCAAGCGGTCCGCCTTGCTGGAATCCCGAAGGTCATCCACATTCCACGAAATCTGGCGCATCTGCTGCCAATTGCCATCCATCACGGTCTGCTCGTAGACCGCGCGTTCCCGGGGCTTGAGCATGCACCATTCCTCCGATTCCTCCTTCTCGGGAAGCTGCGCGAGCACGTCGTCGCGCTTGCGGCGCAGGTACACCTCCGACACTGCCGCGCGGAATTGCGGCGCATAACTCCCGGCTTGCATGCTGCCCAGGCGCTGCGCGATGTCGGGACGCAGCAACGAGATGATATGCGTCATCTCGTCCACGCGGTTTTCCAACGGCGTGCCGGTCATGAACAACACGCGATCCGTGCACTGGCTGAGCGCCGCAACGCGCTTCGTGCGCTTCGCGGCGGGATTCTTCACATAATGGGCTTCGTCCACCACGAGCATGTCAAGCTTCGCCCGGGGCTTGGCAGGGAAACTGTTGCGGGAAGCGGCGCCGTTCGGCACGACATCGCCTTGCACGACATCGCCTCGTGCGTCGTTCCCCGTCTCTTCTACGGCGCTGCCTTCGCATACCTCCCGCAGTCTGCCACACATGCCAAAGGTCGTGATTGCCACGCCGCCGGCTCTCACCCACTCGCGAATCGCCGCGTCAATGCCCTCGCCATGCGCAACGTAGGCGGTGAGTGCGCTCTTAGAACTCACTTCCCGCTCCCAGTTCACGAGCACGCTCGCCGGGCACACGACGATGAAATGCGTGGCACCCACGTTATGGAGCGACACCATTGCCGCGATGGCTTCGATCGTCTTGCCCAGGCCCATCTGGTCTCCCAACAGCACACGCTTTTGGTGCAGGATGTATTTCACACCCCACTCCTGGTATCGCCGCAACTCGCAGGTCAAGCCGCGGGCGTTCAGCGGCTCGCCATTGATTGCCGTGGCGAGCTCCTCTGACACCCCGAAGGTGCCGTTCCCACCGCCCAGTGCATCGGGGCATACTTCCTCGATCGCCGTGAAATAGGCGATGGAATCGCGTTCGAAATCGATCCACAGGTCTGCTTCGCTGATGGTTTCGGCGCTGGTGATTTCGGTGGATCCAACAACAGCAGATTCGGGATCTGCTACGATGCCGGCCGTCTCGTTACTGACGGAATACGCGCCAGGCAGCCGACCGGCAGCATCCGGCAGCCGGGCAACGAGCTGAGCGTACTCGCCATGGACCATGCCCTGCACCACGTTCAGCGCCTGCGCAACGCCATCCTTGTTACGCTCGGTGAGCAGCGGCCACAGGCATCCATTGCCAACGAGCCGCACGGCGTCAACAGCAGGCACCAGCTGCGCATCGTACGCGTGGATTCGTTCCAGCGTCTCCGCTGTGCCTTTGGAATGGCGATATCGCCACACAGCGCGGAGCAATTCCGTCGCCTCCGGCGTCCTGCTGTCACTGCTGATCTTCAGCGGCGTGGCCTGAACGATGGAAAGCGCGTAGGCACTCGCTTCCTGTTTGATGCGGATCGCCGTCTGCGTGGTGATGCCGCGGATGGCGGCAAGTTGCGATACGGAAGCATGCGTAACGTCCAGGATGGACACAATGCCAGCATTCTTGAGCGCTCCCAGGCGTATGCCTTGCGGAAGCGAAGGCCGGAGGTCATCGACGGATGCTTGGTGCAACGTTGCGATGGCCTCCTGCTGTTGCATAGCGTTCACCGCCGTTGTCACCGCAGCCCTGGCTTCCCCTACCCTGCTATCGGATTCCTGCACGATCCGCTGCATTTGGCTCACAGGCTCCATCACCTCCCGTACAACGGGAAGCATCGGCTCATCGAACCGCTGCGGCGCCAGGCGGCGAGCGGCTTCCAAATACGCCTGATTGTTGGAGGCGATGTCGCTCCACGCTTGCTGGTCTGTGACAGCGCATAACGTCTGTGTTTGGGCGACTGTTTGTTTTGCTGTTGTGAACGCCGGTGTGCGAGGGTCAAGCAGTGTTATCAGGGCAGTAGCAGCATCATCGGCATCCTGCTTCTTCGCCTTGGAAGCGAAGAACCACCTCACGCGATGGCTGCGCAGCGAGGCAGCCTGAATATTCGATTCAAGTGCTCTGCGATACTCCTGCAACGTCTGGAGTTGTTGGAGCAGACCTTCGCCATGCACCGCGATGTACAGCGACCGAGTGAAAGCATCGTGTTCGGAAGAAGCCAACCACCCCAATGGTGCGGTTTCCTGGGCACCGTGCTGGGAAAGTATAGACTTCGAAGACGCATGGGCAAGCGTCGTTGCACCTATTGGGTTCATGCCAGTCTGTGCATGGTGCATGGACTGTGCTTGGTGCATGGTGTCATAGGACGAGACGGAAAGCGTTCGGTTCTTTAAGTCATTGTTGACAGCCGCTTGCGATTCCAGATCCTCGGCATAACGTTCGAAGCTCTGGGAAACTTCGTCACGAGCCTGGCTGATGTCCGAGGACGCCTTATCCATACTGGTCACGAGGCGCTGTGCATGGTCGATGATCTGCTCGACCTGTGTCATATCAAGCGAATGCCGATCTGCCATGCCCTGCCGCTCTCCTGAATCCACATCATCCACATCGACTGCTGTTCCATAAGCCTAGCAAAGAGAACACTGGTTTCTAACGATCCTTCCAACAGCATCCGGCCAGGTCTTAGACATGATGGGGAAGGGAGTCTTCGGTCCCAGGCAACCTGCCGACTCGGCGAGAAGTCCAAATTAAGTAAACACAAGAAAACAAAAACCCCAAGGCGAATGCCTTGGGGCCCGAGGGATGTCAATCTTGCAAATGAGAAAGCGCGAATGTTCGGCCTTGAGTGTGAACAATGGAGATGCTGAGATATGGAAAAGGCTCCGGGCGTATGCTCGGAGCCTGTGCAAGTTATGAAAAAGACCCCGGGGCTTTCGCCTTGGGGTCTTAAGAATAAGATGCGGCGGCGTGCTACTCTCCCACACCCTGGCGGGTGCAGTACCATCGCCGTGCCGGGCCTTAGCTTCCAGGTTCGGAATGGGGCTGGGCGTTTCCCCCGGGCCATGGCCGCCGCAAGACTGTGATTCGGTTATCGTGTGTTCCCGTGGCTTGGGGACCGGACAGGGACGCGAGGCGAGCATGAAGTCTCATTGCGTTGTCTCCAATCGCCTGGACCCGTGTGGCGTTGTCGCCGGCAGGGGCTCCAAGGAGGTTCTCCCGCAAGCCCGGCGGGCTTGTGGGGTTGAAGTGATGCGTTCGACCGTTAGTACCGGTCCGCTCCGCCCCTCGCGGGGCTTCCACGTCCGGCCTATCGACCTCGTGTTCTTCAAGGGGTCTCACGACGCCCCAGGGGCGTCAAGGAATCCTAATCTCGGAGGGGGCTTCCCGCTTAGATGCTTTCAGCGGTTATCCCAACCGAACGTAGCCAACCGGCCGTGCCGCT
>JAQXZM010000126.1 GCA_029227215.1 Bifidobacteriaceae bacterium
GCCATCTCGCACGGCGAGGGCCGCTTCGTGGCCTCCGACGACGTGCTCGCCTCCCTCAAGGCGAACGGGCAGATCGCCACGCAGTACGTGGGCGAGGACGGCGTGCCGAGCATGGACCTCGACGTGAACCCGAACGGCTCGCTGCTCTCCATCGAGGGCATCACGAGCCCCGACGGCCGCGTGCTGGGCAAGATGGGCCACTCCGAGCGCACCGGCGAGAACGTGTACCGCAATGTGCCCGGCGACAAGTTCCAGCCGCTGTTCGAAGGCGGCGTGGAGTACTTCACCGCCTAGCGATAGCGCTACACAGGTATTGCTGGCTCTTGCCAGTCAGCAATACCGCCAACTTGGGGTTTTGGCCAGCATTGTGCGGTTTCCCGTGCCGGATGCCGGCTGAAACCCCAAGTTCGGCGGATGGTTATTCGCTGCTGCTGGCGCTGGCAGTGCTGCTGGCGCTATCGCTGTCGCTGGCACTGTCGGAGAGAAGCAGCACGTCCACGCTGCTCGTGCCGTCGTTGTTCGCCACTGTGAGCGTGTAGCCATCTTTGGAAGCGAAGGTGGTGGAGCCGTCCGCCGCGCTCTCCACCGTCCAACCCATGTCTTTGCACTGGGAGACGTAGGCATCGTAGACGCTGTCGTCATCGGTCTTGACGATGGAGAACGCCATGCCCTCGTCGGTTTCCCTCACGTTGTAATACACCTGCGACGATGCGGGCTCGGGGATGCGAGCGGAGATATCATCGCTGGGCCAGCCGCCGATGGTGCTTTCCGTGGTTTCGGTGGCGGAGTTCGAGGTGAACGAATAAGCGTAGTCATCGATGTGGCCGGCACTCGTGTCCACGCTGGTGAGGCTCAGGGAGATCGGGCGGAATGCGTCCATCTGGCTCACATCGGTCAATTCGTAGCCGCCCAGCACGCAGGTGGCGGTTTGACCCTCCGCGCCGGATGCGGAGTATGAGGTTCCCGTGCATCCGATCTGCCATGTGGCGAGTTCGGTGTCGTCAATGTCGCTGCTGATGCTGCCGCCGCTCGCAGTAATGGCCGCTTTCACGTCGCTTGCGGACGCGGAGCTCTTGAGTGAATAGATGACCGAGAAGCTTTTGATTGGCACGCCCATCGAGTTGGTGTAGCGCAGCGCAAGCTTGCCATTGGTGGAGACGGCGGACCACGCAATCGACTGGCTGTTGCCAAAGTCCGCGGTGCCGTTCGTGCCATCCAGCTGATAAGTGGCGCCCACACGTTCCAAGGTGGCGCTGGAAGTGCCGGATGGCGCGTCGGACGGTGTGGACCAATCGGTGGAATACGCGGATTCGTCCTCGCTGGCAGACGTGCGCGATGCAAGGAATACGATGATGCCAATGACCGCCGCGACGAGCAAAATCCCCAGCACGACGCCCACCGCCTGAGCGACCTTGACATTGCGCGGGGTGTCCGTGGTCTTGGCGGCACCGGACTTGGTAGCGCTGGTCTTCGTCATGGTGGTTTTGGATTCGGTGGATTTCACGGCCTTTGTCTTCTTCCTGGAGTTATTGAAGACATCAGTTTCTTCCGATCCGTCTTGTTTGCCGGACTCGTCGGCCTTGCCAGGCTTCACGAGGTCCTCTGTTTTCTCGGAGTTATCAGAGTTGCCAGAATTACCAGTTGCAAGGGCATCCGCCTCACCGGATTCCTCACCGTGGTCGTCACTGTGGCGAAACAGCGCCATCGTTTCCTCCCTTGGGATCAGCGTTTGCACTCACACAAGCGTCCGTGAACCTCATTGTGCATTCCTACACCGTGCATTCCTACACCGTGCATTCCTACGCAAGCATAGCCACCTTAACGCAAACCGAGAACCATGATTGCCTCTCATTCTGCCCATATCCGCATGTTTCCCAGTGACTTGCCAATGCTCCACGGCCCACCCGCATCCAGGCATTCGACCGCTTTCGTCGTCACCGCGCTTGCGACGCATCATGCGGCTTGCAAGGGCCGTGCACGAGGGGACGCCGATTGCAACGGCAAGCGCTGCAGCCAAGAACAACGAGCCGCTCCCCTGATATGTGGTTGCGCCATCAGATGACGGGGCTGCGCCTCCGGGCAGCATCCAGCCTCGCTGCACCGCTTGGACATTCGCCTGCGCTTCCGCGATGTTCCCGGCCTTGTCGGTAGCGATGACGCGCACGTCGTGGGTCCTGCCGTCCTGGGGCAGACCCGCCGAAGCGCCATCGGCATCGTCGGCGGTATCCGCCTCCCATTGCTTCGCCGTGGTGCCATCGACGCGCAGCTCCACATGATCCATTGCCATCGCATCATACACATGGATGGTGCCTGCCGCTCCCACATGCGCCTGAGGTGGCGTGGAGTCCACCGCGAAGGTCAGTTCGGCGGATGCCGTGGCATCGCCATCATGCACAGCCCCGAGGCGGGCATTGTCGGAATGGTTGCCCGCCTCATCGGTGGAAGCGACCAGTACCCGATACCACCCATCCTGCGCGAAAGCATCAGCGGGTATCACATAACGTGTGAGACTCCATCCACCGCTCTCGCCCACGACCGTCTCGTACTCACCGGTTTCAAGCATGCGCACGGAGTCTCCGCACGCCACGCGGATGTTCGTGGAGCCAGATTTCAAGCCGGATGCATTGATCTCATCAATCTCCATCTGCCTCCCTGCGCGCAGGAAGGTGCCGTTCGCCGCTTGTGTGCCAGGCGGGAAGGCATAGGTGGAACCGAATCGGTTGATGGAGAACCGCACTCGCCGGCTCGTGGCATTCCCGGCACGATCATGTGCCGACACCTGCAACTCGTACACGTCATCATGAGCGCGGTCGTGCACGAAGTCCTCGAATGTGAGCGTCTCGCCGGTGCTGCTGGGCGCCACGTCGACCCGTGGGGTCACGTCGCCACGTCGCACACCCACGAGACCCCAGTCAACACCGCCGTCGAGCAGCGGCTCGTCCACGCGGATCGTCACACGCACGTCACCCGCATACGCATGGGAGTCCTCCACACCACCGATGCTGATCACCGGTGCCGTGGAGTCAAGGGTGAATCGGGGTATCGAGGCCGGCATGGCGGAATTGTCCGCTTTGTCTATCGCTTCCAAGTGCATCGAATAGGTGCCCTCCCTCGACCAGGAAAATGTGGCGCTCCACTGCCCGTCCGTGGTATGCGTCCATGCGAGCGTCGGTGACTCATGTACGGGAACGCCCGATGGATCGCGTCCATCGACGATGAGCTGCGCAATGCCCGCTTGCGGGTTGCGTTCCGTGCATCCGACGAGCACCTGCACGCTGCCCGAGATGTACACCGTGGTGCCGTTCGCGATGCTGTTCACGATTCCGTGATTGGTTCCCATCGGTCCGTGATCGGTTCCCGTAGGCGGGCTGAGCAAGGTCATCGTCAATTGGGGCGCATGCGTATCCACCACGAAACTCACATGGCTGGCATTCGCCGGGGCATCCGTTGAGGAATACGCAGAGGAATCCACTGAGGATTCTGCCGAGGATCCCGCCGAGGAATTTGTAGGAGAACCTGGAGCCCCTGGCAATGGACTCGCCCATGCTGTGACATCCCATTGACCATCACCCTCGGCAACGAACGCATAGGTGCCGGTGACGCCCACGCACATGGTGGAAACGGAACCACCGCCTCGCCCGCTTGGAGCACAAGAGAGTTGCAAATCCCGTGCCAGCACATTGTGCACTACACGCCCGTCGATCACTGCCACGGCGACCACACGCCCCGGATCGGCACGCTGGATGATGTCCAGCGTCGCGTCTCGCATCTGCACCACCACGCGCGGCGCCCGTGAGCAATACCCGGCAGCGGTGCCGCACTCCTCATGCCTCACGCTGACGGAAGGAGCGTTGGTCTGCATGACAATGCCGTTCACATCTGTGAGTGCGGAACCGCCCTCAGCCCGCCTATCATCAGCGCCATCAGTGCCATCAGTACCATCAGTACCAGGCGTCGCATCTGCTGCATTCGATCGGGCAAGCGCATCGGCAAGCGTCACGGTGGTGGCATTCCCCGCCTTGTCACGCACGCGGATGCCGAGATGCGTCGCATCCCAGCGGTGCTCCCCTGCGGCGAAGCTCACGGTCAGCGTACTTCGCCCCGATGTGATGTCAGTGCTACGCGACTCCATTGATCGCGACTCCATTGATCGCGGCTCTACCGATGCACTTCCGCCAACGAGCGCAGCGCCCGTTGCGAGCACCTCACCGTCTGCCGCCATGCCGCCTACAGACGTATCGTCTACAGGCATTGTGTCTACATACGCTGTGCCGTCCGCACCGCATTCGTTCGCCTCCGCACATACCAGCCGCGCATCCAGCAGGCCGGATCTTGCATCCGCTACATCGCTGACAATGATTCGGAATCCTGGCCGCACGCGCAGCCAGTCACCCAACCGCCCATAGTCGCCTTCGAGATGAATGGCTCCAATCATCGGCGGTGTGACATCGATGACGAACTCACACGCTGGCATATCACCCTTCACCTCATGGCAGGCATGCACAGCGTTGCGATCGCCCAGCAAGCCCTGGTACTCCGCCGTGTAGCGGTATGTTCCTTCATGCACATGCAGAGCCGTGGCGTTCATGGCAGCGGCTGATGTGCCAGATGAATCATCAGTCGACTCACCAGATGGATCATCAGACGGCGCTTCGTCCAACCGGCATTCAGCCACCCATACGTCGGATATCTGTTCCCCGGATATCTGTGACTCAGGCAGCTGCGAATCAGACACCTGTGCATCGGGCGCAGACGTATCGGGCATCTGCGCATCACGCGAATCCGAATCATTGGAGCCAAGCGTACCGGCGGAGCCAAGCGTGTCGGCGGAATCCTGGAGATGGTCGGCATCCACGGAACCCTCGGTACCAGCAACGGACGCACGAGTCCACTCGCTCCATGTGCACCGCTTCGTCCAATCGGATTCCCGCGCCGAATCCGCACCTTCCGACAGACCTTTCAGAATCTGCGGAGCGTGAGCGGTTTGCTGCATGGTGTGAGCAGTCTGGTAGAAGGCGAACCATCGGTCGGTCACCTCAAGACCAATCTTCACTGGCGTTGAGAAGTAGTATCCGGATTCTTGCTGCGCCGCATCAATAGCCCCATCAGCAGACTCATCAGCAATAGCAGACGCCGCACTCTCGTCGTCATTCATCCGAGTGACGCTCACGGCGAGTCCCCTATGCGGAGTCCCGCCCTGGTCGAGAATCACGGCATCGCCATCTGGCTTTGCATGGGAATCCTTCAATACCTGCGTAAGCGGCTGCGTGATCTGCTGCGTCTGCGACTGCTCTTGCTTATTGGTGTCCGTATCCTGCTTGGTGTCCGTATCCTGCGTGTAGTTGGTTTCCGTCTGGTTGGTATCCGTGTGATCAGCATCCTCCTGGTCAGTATCCGTCTGCTGAATTGCCTCCCGCGAAGCGTCAGCCTTCGCCGCGATAATCTCCACCGAGAAGTCTGACCAAAAGTACATGCCTTCCGCCGTGATGGTGAATGTCGCCGAATCACTATCAGCGAGCGAAGCTTCCAACACGGTTGCCTTACCAATCACATTACCGTCCAGATCCTTGGGAGCCGGAACGTGCAATCGCGCAATCATCGGCTTGCTACTCGTCGCATTGCCCGATTCCCGCCCGTTATCAGTCTGATCCGTATCGCCGCTCTGATCCGTATCGCCGCTGTTCCGCTGCGTATTATCATCGTTCCGCGTCGTATCGCCGCTATCTTGCTGCGCATAGCCACCAGGCTGACTGTCGATGCCGGACGCCCTATCGATACCGGAATGACCCGTATCATTGCTGACGTGCCCCGCATCGGTCCCCGCATGCCCCGCATCTTCGGAGGTTGCATCAGACGCATCGACCGTCGTCGATACCGTGATGCGCAGTTGTGCGGGCGCGCCATCCTTGCCGAAAGCGGTCACCTTCCGACCTTGAAACGCCACCGGTCCTGTCTGGTATCCCGTGCCTTCCACCCAGGCATGCACGGCGAAGTCCGCATCCATACCCGTACCCGTCGTATCCGAGCCACCGCGGGTATCGGTACCCGTAGAGACGGAAGGATGTGTACCTGCATCAGCGGAAGACGGCCCATCGGATGGCGTTGCATCAGAGGGAGATGCAGTGGACACCAATGAATCAGAGGCAGCATCCTGCGCATGCGACCGCGGCGATGCCATGCCGATTGCCAGCCATGCGATGCCAAGCATCGCTGCGATGAACACCACCGCGAGCGCACCATGCACAGTGCGGCGAGCCGCTGCCCCTTGCGCTTGCTTCCGCGCAACCATGCGAGCGCCAAACCTGCCGCCGTGTTTTATCACGCCATTCTTGTCGGCATCCGGCCAGCTGGCATCCGCCCTGTTGTCATCCTGCCTACTGACCTCCGACTTGACGGCATCCGCCTTGATGCCGATCTGTCTGATGATGTTCTTCATGGCATGTTCCTTTCCATTGCTGTGCCATTCCGCGAAGCGCTATCTGCCAATGCGGCTCTAGCGTGATGAGCTGCCACCGTGTCATCGCCCGATGTGCCATCACTCGCCGCGTCATTACCCGCCGCGTCTTCGCTCGCCGCACTTTCATTCGGTGTACTTTCACCCACTGCACCATCACCCACTACTCCATCACACTGGTGTTGTTCCTTCCATCGTTCGCTTTCCACCAGTCGCCTCACCGAAGGCGACAGCACCGTGACATCGCAGTGTGCACCGCCACAGACCGTGACATCGCACAGCGCATCAGCACAAACCGTGGCGTCATCACATTCCGTCGCATCATCACGAACCGTCGTGGCGGACACCGTCGCGTTGCAATCCGCTATTTCGCGATTCGCTGCATCATGACGCGCGGCATTCTCGACCTCAGAATCCATCCGTTCGGAATCCGCTACTTGTTCAGAATCCAGTTGCATTGAATGCGATAGCCGTGGTTGCATTGCTTTCGGCTGCCACAGCAGTGATTTGCTATGCGGAGCGCTGACGCCCTCTCGATGACTGCGTTGGTACGCCTGCACCTCATTGCGCTGCTGCGTGCCGTTCAACGCGGCGCGCGTCGCATGGATGTCCCACGTCACATACATCACCGACGCGCACACGCTGATGATGAATCCCACCGCAAGCGCACCCCATGACATCATGAGCCAAGCTTGCGCCATGGTGATCTCCGTCGAGAAGATGTGCAATGAACGAACCTGTGTCTCTGGGATCTGCACCTCTGAGATCTGTGTCACTGGGATCTGTGTCACTGGGATCTGTGCCGCAGAGTGAATTGGTACCAATACCGCAAACCCCTGACCGGCAAACCGACCTGACGCAATCCGCGTCATCAACCTCATCATCATGAAACACCTCCTGCCGGTTCCTTGCTCTGCACGAATCCGGTCCCCTCTACGAACGCACTGCCCTGAGGCGCCGCCCCGTCACCCTGCGCCGTCTTATCACCCTGCGCTGCCTTATCACCCTGCGCCGCCTCATTACCCTGTGCCGCCTCGTCACCTGCGCCTGGGTCGGCGAATGCCTGTTCCACGGCTCGGTGTGCGTCATCCGCGGCACACAGCACGCGCTGTTTCATGTCAATCTGCTTGATTCCGATCGCCTCTGTGCGCACCGCCAACTGCGTGGCACTCGACTCCAATCCCTCCATGCGCTCCTGTGCGATGCCGTCGTAGCGGAAATGACGCGGGTACACCTGGAGCGCCATGCCCGCCTGGCCCGCCGCCGTGAGCGCAACGACCGGATTCGCCTCGTTCCCCGCAGCGTCAATGAGCCGCTCCAGGTTCGCGAAATACCGCGCGTACAAACCGCGGTCCGTGCCTTCGTTGACCCGTTGCACGATGCTGGTGGAGAAATCCGCAAGATCCGCATACACCTGTGCCGTGCCCACATCGGCAAAGCCACCTGCCTGCACCGCCTGCTTCATCCATAACGCGGCGCTTGCCATCGCATGCCCGCGCGGAGAGGATGCGCCGCCACCATCACTGCTTACATCATCACTGCTCGCGTCATCATTGCCGCCGATACCGCCGACACCACTCGCATCCGCGTAGTACCAATACAGCACGCCCATGTCGTAGCACAGCTGGCCCCAGCCATCATGTCCACGCGCCAGTTCCTGCCCGTGGGCAGTCAATGCATCGGTGAGCGATGCCTCCTCCTGGGAGTCCAGCACACCGTCCGCTTTCGCCAGACGGATCATGCCTTCGTAAGGCTCCGTCTTCGCCGGCGATATATCGATGGCACGCTGGTAGGCCTGCCACGCCGCCGACGTGCTGGCAGCGAGCTCGGCGGTCATCATCCACTGTGAGTAATCGCTTGCCTGCGCTTGCTGAGCCGCCACCGCGCAGCAGGGCGACGCGCCCAGAGCAAGAGCCGCCGCGAGCGCGGTGATGCCGAACCCCTTCCACCGTTTGCGCAACGTTGCCTGATAGTCACCGTCATCGCAATGCGCGAGCGCATACGCCACATGAGCGCATGACGCGAAACGGTCACATGGGTTCGTCTCCATGCACCGCTCCACCACGTCGCGCAACCCCGGCGGGCATGCCACGCCATTCCAATCGATGCCGCGGCTTGGATGCCGCCCGGTGAGCGCCGCATACATCGTGGCGCTCAGCGCATACACATCCACCCGCGGATCGTCCGCTGCACCACCTTCCTCGAATTGCTCAGGCGCACTGAACCCTGGCGTGCCTTTTCCGTTGAGCTGCGCCATCGATGCAGTATGCGCAATGCCAAAATCGATGAGGCGCACCCTGCCCTCGGGCGTGACCATGATGTTGCCGGGTTTGATGTCGCGATGCACCACGGGAGGGGTCCTGCCATGCAGGTATTCGAGCACATCGCACAGTTGCAACGCCCAGTCCGTGACCGTTTCTGCCGATTGAGGCCCCGATCTCGCAAGCGCATCACGCAGCGTCATTCCCTCCACATAGTCCATGACCACATAGAGGAAACCACCATCCTCCACGAAATCCACGATGCGCGGAATGCATGGATGGTCGAAGCGCTTGATAAACGCGGCCTCCTCACGAAAGGCTTCCCGCATCTGGGACCCCGCATCATCAGCCGCATCATCAGCCATATCACCGGCAGCACCTGTCGTTGCACCGACCGCCGCGCGGCCGCCATTGGGATTGCTCCCGTCATCTCGCGCACGGCATTGCTTGACCGCCCACAGCTTGTTGAGCGTCACGTCACGCGCCGCGTACACGGTCGACATGCCGCCACGCCCCACGACCGACAGCAAGACGTACCGCCCGCCAATGATCCGCGCTCCATCGTGCGTGCCTGTGTGCATGCCCGTGTGCGTCTGCGTCACCTGTGTCTGCGACGCCACAGCATCCGACGCAGCCTCGTCTGGCGCCACAGCGCTCGACACAGCTGCGCACGACACAGCCCCGTCCGATATCACGGAACCCGAGACTGATCCACCCATTCCTCTGCTCGCTTTACTCGACGCGGTCATGGAACCTCACGGTCCTCTCATGTTGTGCCACTTCCGCGTGGTACACGGGGGTTCCCGCGTCGCGTCTATACCCTGCATGGCGGCAACCACGCAAGGCAATCCCACAATCAAAAATCCAACAAGTCAGAAATCAACAAGTCAGAAATCCAGAAAATCAATACATCTAGAAAACCAGAAATCCGCAATCACAATCCAGAAAGCCACATGCAACAGCCGATTCGCACGCCACCTGGCGCCTCACCGCGATTCATAGGAAGCATGATTCCAAAGAATCGCAACCACAAGGCGTGCGAGCCACTGCCGCTCATTCAACTCGTGGCTACGAGCCTACCGCATCGAAGGCCGACGCGGGCCGATTGTGGAAAACTTTCTTCCAAAAATCCACCCGGTCGGGCAACCGCAACGCCTCGCTCGGCGTGTCCACCATCGCCAAGTTATCCACAGTCCCGATTCCCTCGAACGCGGATACAAAACAAACACACTTCCCATGGCGTGCGCCGCCCCGACCGCGCGCCGCGCGCCATGCCGGCTCCGTTCGCGCCTAGCGTGACGCGGCGTTGCATGTAGCCTCCGATTGCTAAGGTGTCTGCGTAACGAGTAACGGCGCTGGGCGTCCGCCACCTCCCTCACCAGGTGCGCGAAACGCAGGAATCCGCACAGGAATTCGCAAGGGAATCCACACAGGATCCTGCCAAGAATCCACGCAGGAATCCGCGCAGCAATCACGCAGGGATCAGCCCGCCCGCACACCCACGCGATCCGTCTACCCACCAACCGAACAACCAACCGAAACATCCGGAAGAACAGCAACAAGCTAAGGAGTGCGCATGTCTGCTGAGCTCGAAGGTCTGCATGAAGAGTGCGGCATTTTTGGCGTCTGGGGTCATCCCGATGCCGCCAAACTCACGTATTTCGGATTGCACGCGCTTCAACACCGCGGCCAGGAGGGCGCCGGCATCGTCTCCAGCGGCGACGGCCACCTCACCGGCTACCGTGGGCTGGGCCTGCTCAGCCAGGTGTTCGAGGACGAGCGCTCCTTGGAGCGCCTGACCGGCGACAAGGCGATCGGCCACGTGCGCTACGCCACGAGCGGCTCGGGCTCCCTGAGCAACATCCAGCCGTTCATCTTCCGCTTCCATGACGGCGACGTGGCCCTGTGCCACAACGGCAACTTGACGAACTGCCCCACGCTGCGCCGCCAGCTGGAAGACGAAGGCGCCATCTTCCACTCCAATTCCGACACCGAGGTGCTCATGCACCTCATCCGCCGCTCCAAGCAGCCCAACTTCGTCGAGAAGCTCAAGGAATCCCTGAACATCGTGCACGGCGGCTTCGCCTACCTGCTCATGACCGAGGACGCCATGATCGGCGCGCTCGACCCCAACGGCTTCCGCCCGCTGTCGATCGGCCAGCTGCAGAACGGCGCCTATGTGCTCGCTTCCGAGACCTGCGCGCTCGACACAGTGGGCGCCGAGTTCATCCGCGACATCGAGCCCGGCGAGATCGTGATCGTGGACGACTCCGGCTACCGCATCGAGAAGTACACCGAGCACACGCAGAAGGCCATCTGCTCGATGGAGTTCATCTACTTCGCCCGCCCCGATTCCAACATCGATGGCGTGAATGTGCACTCCGCCCGCAAGCGCGCCGGCGCACGCCTCGCCCAGGAGGCCCCGGTGGACGCCGACATGGTGGTCGCTGTGCCGAACTCCTCGCTCTCCGCCGCATCCGGCTACTCCGAGGCGAGCGGCATCCCCAACGAGATGGGCCTGGTGAAGAACCAGTACGTCGCCCGCACGTTCATCCAGCCCACGCAGGAGCTGCGCGAGCAGGGCGTGCGCATGAAGCTTTCCGCCGTGCGCGGCGTGGTCAAGGGCAAGCGCGTCATCGTCATCGACGACTCGATCGTGCGCGGCACCACCTCCAAGCGCATCGTGCAGCTGCTGCGCGAAGCCGGCGCCTCCGAGGTGCACATGCGCATCGCCTCCCCGCCGCTGCGCTACCCGTGCTACTACGGCATCGACATCTCCCGTACGTCCGAGCTCATCGCCGCCCACAAGTCCGTGGAGGAGATCCGCGAATACATCGGCGCCGATTCGCTCGCGTTCCTCTCCGTCGAAGGCCTGGTGGAGACGATCGGCCTCAACGCCGACGCCCCGTATGGCGGTCTGTGCGTCGCGTACTTCAACGGCGACTACCCCACAAGCCTCGATGACTACGAGCAGGAGTTCCTGGCGAGCATCTCCCCCGAGGACCGCGCCCGCCTCACCCGCTTCGCCCGTGAGGATTCCAACTACGTGGGCAACGAGTTCAGCTCCTCCGCCCTCGCCTACGCGCGCACCATCGATGACGCCGAGACGAACGCGAAGGTCTCCACCGTCGAGTGAATCCCGCCGCTTTGCCCCACAGCAAACGCCATTCCACGCCGCAACCGATTTGCGGATAAACTACCAAGTGGAAGCGGTGCGCCGACCAAGCCAAACGCCTGCGCCTGCACCACCTAAGAACACCACAGGAGTATCCATGCCCACAGCATATGAAAACGCCGGAGTCAGCGTCGAAGCAGGCTACGAAGTCGTCAAGCGCATCAAGTCCCACGTGGCCCGCACCAACCGCCCCGGAGTCATGGGCGGCATCGGCGGCTTCGGCGGCCTGTTCGACTTCGCCTCCCTCGGTTACAAGGAGCCCGTGCTCATCTCCGGCACGGACGGCGTGGGCACCAAGCTCATGGTCGCCAAGATGGCGGGCAAGCACGATACGATCGGCATCGACTGCGTCGCCATGTGCGTCAACGACATCGCGGCGTGCGGCGCCCAGCCGCTCTTCTTCCTCGACTACATCGCCTGCGGCAAAAACGACCCGGCGCTGCTCGAGAAGGTCGTCTCCGGCGTCGCCGATGGCTGCGTGCAGTCCGATGCCGCGCTCGTGGGCGGCGAGACCGCCGAGATGCCGGGCATGTATGACCCGGACGAGTACGATCTGGCAGGCTTCGCCGTAGGCGCCGTCGAGAAAAGCAAGATCGTCGATGGCTCCACCATCACCGAGGGCGACACGCTCATCGGCCTGCCCTCCACCGGCGTGCATTCCAATGGCTTCTCGCTCGTGCGCAAGGCGCTGTTCGAGCAAGCCGGCTATTCTGTCGACACGAAGCTCGATGAGCTGGGCGGCAAGACGCTCGGCGACGTGTTGCTCGAGCCCACGAAAATCTACGTGAAGACGCTGCGCCCGCTGTTCGAAGCCGGCGTGGTCAAGGGCGTCGCCCACATCACCGGCGGCGGCTTCATCGAGAACATCCCGCGCATGATTCCGCAGGGCCTCGCCGCCCACATCGATCTGGGCACCTGGCCGGTGCTGCCGATCTTCAACGTCATCGAGAAGGCGGGCGCCATCGACCACATGGAGATGTACAACATCTTCAACATGGGCCTGGGCATGGTGCTCGCCGTCGATGCCGCCCGCGCCGACGAAACGCTCGACATCCTGCGCGAGCATGGTGAGACCGGTTACAAGGTCGGTTCCATCGAACGCCAGGCAGGCGACGACCGAGTCACATTCTCCACCAAGCAATAACCGTCACAGCAATCGATGCCGTGGCGGTTCCCGAACGAACCGATCCCGGCATCACACGATGTCGGGATTTTTCATTCCCGAAGAAAGGCACACCACACCATGGGTCTCAAGGTTCTGGTCATCGGGTCCGGTGCACGTGAACACGCCATCGCCCACACGCTTCTCAAAGGCGCCAGCGTCGAGAAGGTCTTCGTAGCCCCCGGCAACCCGGGCATGGCGGAAGACGGCATCACCATCGTGCAGCTCGCACAGCACAATCAGGCCGCTCTCATCGACTTCGCCAAGGAGAACGCGATCGACTTCGTGTTCATCGGGCCGGAAGCCCCGCTGATCGACGGCATCGTCGACGCGTTCGAAGCCGAAGGCATCAAGACCTTCGGCCCCAACAAGGCGGCGGCGCAGATCGAAGGCTCCAAGACCTTCGCCAAGGAGCTCATGGCGCGCCACAACATCCCCACCGCGCAGTACCGCGCCTTCTCGTCGTATGACGAGGCGAAGGCCTACGTCGCCGAGCACGGCGCCCCGATCGTCATCAAGGCCGACGGCCTCGCCGCTGGCAAGGGCGTGACCGTCGCGATGGACGAAGCCACCGCCTACGATGCGCTCGAGCAGATCTTCGTGGACCACCGCTTCGGCGCGGCTGGCTCGTCCGTCGTGATCGAGGATTACCTGGAGGGCCAGGAGTTCTCGCTCATGAGCTTCGTGCGCGGCAAGGAATTCTGGCCGATGCCGATCTCGCAGGACCACAAGCGCGCCCACGATGGCGACGAAGGCCCGAACACCGGTGGCATGGGTGCCTACTCCCCCGTGCCGCAGATCCCGCAATCCGTCATCCAGGAGTCCATCGACAAGATCGTGCGCCCCGTGACCGCCGCGATGGTGGACGAGGGCACGCCGTTCAACGGCATCCTGTACGCCGGCCTCATCGCCACGAAGGACGGCCCGAAGGTCATCGAATTCAACGCGCGCTTCGGTGACCCGGAGACCGAGGTCGTGCTGCCCAAGCTCACGAGCGACCTGGGCGAAGCCCTCATGGCGATCCTCGACGGCGGCACGCCGACCTTCACCTGGGACGAGCACCGCACCACCCTCGGCGTGGTGCTGGCCTCCAACGGCTACCCGATCAAGCCGCAGACCGGCTTCGCGGTGCCAAGGTTCGACCTTTCCGGCGACCCTGACGCGCACGTGTACTACGCCGGCGTGAAGAGCACCGAGGACGGCCTCGTCTCCGACGGCGGCCGCGTGCTGCTCGTCGAGACCACCGGCGACAGCATCGCCGACGCGCAGCGCAAGGTCTACTCGATCATCGACGCCACCCCGACGACCGGCTACTTCTACCGTCACGACATCGGTGCCAAGGGCCTGCCCGCCGAGCAGGCTGCCCAGGCCTAGGCAGTGGCTGCAACGCAGCCGGCCGTCCTTGGCGATGGTGGCGGGCTGCTTGCGAGCCCAGTGGCGGAGCTTTCGGGCTCCGCCACTTTTCTATGCCCGTGTGCGTGCCGTGCGTGCCGTGCCCCGCCCATGCCAGGCCCGCCGCCGCCCACGCCACGCCGTGTCCAAAGGTCATGTACAATGAATATCGTTATTGAGAACGTTTATCAATTACCGATAATCGAATCCGCTCCATTCGGATTCCCCACCGTCACCTCGAATTAGAGATTAGTTAAGGAGACCTCATGGCACACCGCCATCACATCCTTGCGCCCGTAGCGGCACTCGCCGCCCTCGCGCTTGCCATCGCCCCGCTCGCCGCTTGCGGCAGCTCGTCGGGCACCGCGTCGTCCTCCGCATCGCAGGACTCGTCCAAAATCACCGTCGCCGCCAGCATCAGCCAGTGGGGCTCGTTCGCCTCGAAGATCGGCGGGGACGACGTGAACGTGAACAACATCGTGTCGAGCACCTCCAGCACCTCGTCGCACGAGTACGAGCCCACCGCCACCGACATCTCCAGTCTCACGGACGCGAAGATCGCCATCGTCAACGGCGCCGGCTACGACACCTGGGCGACGGACGCACTCGCCAACGACACCGACACCACCGTCATCAACGTCGCCGACCTCACCGGCACCAAGGACGGCGCCAACCCGCACCTGTGGTTCTCCACCGACGCTCGCACCAAGACCGCGCAGGCCGTGCACGACGCGCTCGTGAAGGCCGATCCGGACCACCAGGCGGATTATGACAAGAACTTCACGAGCTGGCAGTCCGCCGAGAAGAAGCTCGACAGCGCGATGGACGAAATCAAGGAACAGGTGAAGGGCGACACCTACGTCGCCACCGAGAGCGTGGCCCAGTACATGCTCGATGACCTCGGCATGACCGACAAGACGCCGTCCGGCTACAAGAACGCGATGGCGAACGAGAGCGAGCCATCCGCGCAGGACGTGGACGAGATCACCAAGCTCATCACGAACAAGCAGGTGGACGCGCTCGTCGTCAACGACCAGGAGTCCAACACCACCACCGAGAACCTCGTGACCGCCGCCAACAACGCGAAGATCGCGGTGTTCCATGTGACCGAGTCCATGCCCGCCGAGACGACGAACGTGCTCGACTGGATGAACTACCTGTGCAACTCGCTTCTGATGATCGTGCCGACGAACGGTTCCGCGAGCGCCTCGGCGTCGGATTCGGCGTCGGCGTCGGATTCCGGCTCGGCAAGTGCGTCCGATTCCAGCTCCAGCTCGTCCAGCAACTGAGCGGGCGGCAGCTGAGCGGTCGGTGACTGACTCTTCGCCAGCTCAATCCAACACAGCGCATCAACACAGCGGGCTCTTTCCACCATCGCGATGGAAAGAGCCCGCTGTGTATTTGGCTGGATGGCCGGATATGTGACCGGACGTTCGGCCGTGCCTTCTCCTGCGCTATCCTTGCACTTTCTCCTGCGCCCCTGCCATGCCCTCCTCTAGGCGCCGTGCGTTACGCCTTCTGCTGCGCCTTGATTGCTGCGGCCTGCTTCTTCTCCTGAGCCCGTTTCTTCTGGCAATCGCTGCACAGGCCGAACACCTCGAGCACGTGGCGTGAGATCGTGAAACCGTTCTCGGCGGCGATGGACCGCAGCCAATCGCCGTCCGGCGGCTCGATCTCCACGGTCTTGCCGCAGCCTTCGCACACGAGGTGATGGTGGTGCTTGGGCGTCTCCACGCACAGGCGGTACAGCTGCCGCCCGCCCATCGAGATGGTGTCGGCGGAGCCGGATTGCGCGAGGGAATTGAGCTGGCGGTACACCGTGGCGAGCCCCACGGCGTGGTGATGCTCCCTCAGGTAGGCATACAGGTCGGCAGCGGAGATGAAGTCATCCGCCTGCCGCAGCGCCTCCACGATGGCGTCTTTCTGCTCGGTGTGCCGGCTTTTGCCCGCTGCCATGTGATTCCTCCGGATTGGTACGTTCGGACTATTGCGTTCGGACTATTGCGTTCGAATGGATATGTTCGATGGTGCTGACCGCGTGGGTGCGCGCCTATTGGTCGCCCTTACTGGTGTCTCCACGTGGTACCCCTACCTGGTGTTCCCGCTTCGGCTCGCGCCTACCTGAGACAGCGCCTACTTGAGATAGCGTCTACTTGAGGTCGTCCCAGCAGCCGGTCGCTTCCAGTTCCTGGGCGGTGCGCGCCGTGTCGTCGGTGAGCACCGTGATGTGGCCCATCTTGCGGTCATGCTTGACCTCGGCCTTGCCGTAATCGTGCACGAACCATTCGGGGTGCGTGCCGATGAGCGCACGGGTGGGCGCCACATGCTGGCCGAGCACGTTGACCATCACGGCGTGGCTGAGCAGCTTGGGTTCGGGCAGCGGCCAGCCGGCGATGCCGCGCACATGCGCCTCGAACTGGTCCATCGAGCATGCCTCGATGGTGTAATGGCCGGAATTGTGCGGGCGCGGGGCGAGCTCGTTGACGAGCACGCCACCGTCCTTGAGCACGAACAGTTCGATGCCCAGCGTGCCGGCGAGCTTGAAGCCCGCGGCGAGGCGCAGCGCGAGGTCGCGTGCGGCAGTGGCGAGCGGAGAGTCCGGATCGGCGGCATGCTCGGCGGGGGCAATCGTCATGTGGAGGATGTTGTGGCGGTGCACGTTGCGCACCACGGGGAACGTGACGTACTGCTTGCCATTGCCGCTCACGAGGATGGATGCCTCGTAGGCGAAGTCCACGAAACCTTCGAGGATGGACGGCGCGAAACCGCCGTTCGCCGCCTCTTCCTCAGGGGTGCCGGCCTCCAGGCCGTGGCCGGTGCCATCCCACGGCTTGGTGTGCGCCACCTGCTCCACGTCGGCCTGCGTGCGCAGCACGAACTGGCCGTGGCCGTCGTAACCGCCGCGCGTGGTCTTGAGCACTGCAGGCAGGCCGATCTCGGCGACGGCGGCGCGCAGCTCGTCCATGGTGTTGACAGCGCGCCACGGCGCGGTGCCGATGCCATGCTTGTTGATGAACGTCTTCTCGTTGATGCGGTCCTGGGTGACACGCAGCAGGTCGGTGCCCTGCGGAATCTCGGTCACATCACGCACGGAATCGAGGGCGTCGGCGTCCACGTTCTCGAACTCGTAGGTGAGCACGTCGCTGCGTTCGGCGAGCTGGCGGATGGCGGCCTTGTCGTCGTATTCCGCCACGATCTGCCAGTCCCCCACCTGGCCGGCGGGGCAATCCGGCGTGGGATCGAGCACGCCGACGCGGAAGCCCATGTACTTGGCGGAAAGCGCCATCATCTGACCGAGCTGACCGCCTCCCACGATTCCAATGGTCGAACCTGGTTGCAGCAACTTCGTTTCGCTCATCGCGCTTCCTTCACACATCAGTTCACGACCTGGCCCGCCCATGGTTGAATTCCTTCACAACCAGGCCGGCCACGATCGAATTGTGGGCACATTATCAGCAGACGCGCGTGCATGCGGGGCTGCAGGGATCCATGTGGGACTGCAGGAATCATGGAAAATCCTGATTCCGCAGGCACCCATCCGGATGCCGCCGACCAGCCACCGGCGCCCGGCGCGTGCCGCGGTTACATACTACCGTCGCCCGCCCACGACGACGCACGGCATGCCACGTGAGTTTGCTCACGCAACATGCCGTGGCGGAAAATTCATATTTCCGGAACTCTGGGGACTTCTTCAGTCGGCAATCGGCTTGCTCAGACCAGCTCAGCGTTGGACTGCGCGACCTTCTCCTTGAGCTCGTTGCGGTAGTCCTCGAGGGCCTTGGCGAGGCACTCGTCGGTGGTGGAGAGGATCTGCACGGCGAGCAGGCCGGCGTTCGTGGCGCCGGAATTGCCCACGGCGGTGGTCGCCACCGGGATGCCGCCGGGCATCTGCACGATGGAGAGCAGGGAATCCCAGCCGGAGAGCGCATGCGAGCGCACCGGCACGCCGATGACGGGCAGCGTGGTCTGCGCGGCGATCATGCCCGGCAGGTGGGCGGCACCGCCAGCGCCGGCGATGATGACGTGGAGGCCGTTGCCGCGCGCCTCATGCGCGAACTGCGCCATGAGCTCCGGCGTGCGGTGCGCCGAGATGACCTGCTTCATGTAGGGCACCTCGAAACGGTCGAGGATCTCGCACGCGTGCTTCATCGTTTCCCAATCGCTCGACGAACCCATCACGACGGCGACGATCGGCTTGGTATCAGCCGGCTTGGTATCTGTCATAATTCCTCCAACGCCACGGCCCGCAGCCTTTGCAGGCGACTACCCGTCCAGTTTACGCGACGGTGCGGAACGGGTGGCCGCAGCGCGGTGGCGGCGGCGCGGCAGGCGATATACGGCGGCGCGGTGCGAGGTACAGCGCCAGAAGGTCAGCGCGGCAGCTGCGCGAATGGTGCACGATACGGCGGCGATGTTGCTACAATGCTTCGTGGACGTGCGCGGGTGCGCATGGCCATGCCCCAGTAGCTCAGTTGGATAGAGCAACGTCCTTCTAAGTCGGAGGTCGCCGGTTCGAATCCGGCCTGGGGCACTGTGTTGCAGTGTTCTGCGGAGCTATTCAGTGCGGTCGCATGCATCATGCGCTGCATGGCGGATTCGGCGTATATCCATAGGAATTCGACCAATACGCATGAATCAGATGCGCTAGGATTCCCTCAAAGATCGAGACCCCAGCAGTGCTCCACTATCATCCTGCCTATTCTGTTCGAATCGATTCCTCTCATGAGTTGTCATGATCCCCGATCATCAGGGACTCCCGCACCAGCCTGTGCCATCATCTCTGATTTTGTTCCTCGATTTTGAATCGTCAGGGATTTTGGTCTCGAAATCGGTGTCATTTGCTCTGATTCTTTGCGAAATGGGTGCCATAAGCTCGAGGAATCGAAAACGCATCCACAGAGTCAGACAATCCGGCACTGCGTTGGTGCCGATACCTCTGACGATCTCGCCAGCAAGAAAACCGGCAGGGATTCCGACCATCGCCAGGTACCAAAACCTCTGACAGACCGGTGGGGTGAGAGACCCTCAGAGGTACATGGCCCTGTGTGCAACACGCCACGCGCAGCTCCTGCGCCCGCCATGCCACGCCCCACGGCCTTGTGCGCCACGCCCCGGGCGCTCCCCGCCCCGACACACCGCCGCTACCGCACGCCGTTGTTGAATACGAAGTCCTGGATCTGCTGGCGCTGCTGCTCGAGCGCGGAAATCTCGGCGAGCTTGCGGAACTTCGCCTCCCCCTCGGGCAACGCCTTCATTTCGGCGCGGATCTGCGCGATGCGGCGCACGCAGCTGGCATCGAGCAGGTTCACGAGCAACTGCTGGGCGTACACGCGCTCCTGCCCGCTCGCAGCCCGCAGCGGCGCATCCGGCCCCGCCTCGCGCTGCTGTTCGATCACCTGCTGGTCGGCGACCACTGGCAGGGGCATCGCCGCAAGCTGCTCGACCACAGGGGCGAGCATCGGTCCCGCCATCTGCACCAGCGACGTCACCCATGCGGCGGCGCTCATCGGGCTGCCCTCGGGCGGCAACCCGCCCACCGCCTGCACCACGTCGAACACATCGCGGAACACGGGGATGCGGAAACTGGCCTCGTTGAGGTTGCCGAACTGCACGGGGTCGAACGCCCGCGGCACCTGCACCACCATGCCCATGAGCTGCTGCTCGGTGCTGAACACCGCATCGTCCACGCGGTAATAGTTCTGGTTGAGCGCGTCCCCGCGCACGATGGCGTGGCGGGCGGCTGCGTCAAGCTGCTGCGGCTCGCGTGACATCGGCGCACGCTGCGGATCGGGAGCGTAGATGTCTTCGGCGCGCACGCCCTGGCGACGGCGCTCGGCGAGCACATCCTGCTGCAACGAGGCGACGTCCACGCCAATGCGCCCCGCCGCCTTGCGCGTGTAGGCGTTGACGAGCGACCGGTCGCGGATGCGCGCCAGGATCGGCGCCACGGCGCGCGCCGCGCCCACCTGCCCGGTGGTGTATTGCGTGTCGAAGCGGTCGATGATCGTGTCGATCACGAAATCATAGAGCGGCCGGGCGTCCTTGATGAGCGCGCGCACCGCGGCATCGCCGTCGTTGATGCGCAGATCGCACGGGTCCAGCCCGTCATGCGCCACCGCCACGAACGTCTGGGTGAGGAAGCGCCCGTCGAACTGGAAGGCGCGCAGCGCGGCCTTCTGCCCTGCCGAATCGCCATCGAACGTGAACACCACGCGCGAGCCCTGCGTGGGCCCGATGAGCTGGATGGCGCCCAGCTTCTCGTCGGCGATGAGCCGGCGCACGATCTTCGCGTGCTCCTCGCCGAACGCGGTGCCGCACGTCGCCACCGCAGTGGTGACGCCCGCCAGGTGGCATGCCATCACGTCGGTGTAGCCTTCCACAATCACGATCTGGTGCGTCTTGCGCACGGTCTCCTTCGCCATGTCGATGCCGTAAAGCACCTGGTTCTTGTGGTAGAGCTTCGTGTCGGGCGTGTTGATGTACTTGGCGGCGATGCGATCGTCGTCATACAGCTTGCGCGCGCCGAAGCCGAGCGTGCGGCCGGTGGTGTCACGGATGGGCCACGTGACCCTGCCGCGGAAGTAGTCATAGGCGCCGCTCGGTCCCTTGCGGGCGAGGCCCGCCTCCACCATCTCCTCGATGGTGAAGCCTTTGGCGGAGAGGTGCCGCACGAGCTCATGCCCGCCCAGCGGCGCGTAGCCGCAGCCGAAGCGTTCGCAATCGGCGCGCTGGAACTTGCGCCCCGCAAGCAATTGCCGCGCCGGCAGCGCCTCTTTCGAAGCCAGCTGGGCGGCGAAGAAGTTCTGCGCCTCGGAGCATGCCTCGAGCAGCCTCACGCGCGTAACGCCCTTGGGCTGCTGCATACCGCCCTGCCCCCTGCTGGGCTGCTCGTAATGCAGCTCGTAGTGGTAGCGATCCGCGAGGATCTCCAGCGCCTCGCGGAAGTCCACGCCCTCGCGTTCCTCCACGTAGGCGAACACATCGCCGCTTTTGCCACAGCCGAAGCAATGCCAGTAGCCGTTGGTGGGGTTGACGGAGAAGCTCGGCGTCTTCTCGTCATGGAACGGGCACAGGCCCATGTATTGCGAGCCGCTGGGCTTGAGCGTCACGTCATCGGAGATCACGTCGTACAGGTTCGCCATGCTGCGAATCTTGTCGATGTCTTCCTTCACGACGAACCCGGCCATGTCCCCTCCTGTTCCGTTGATTCCGCTGGGCGATTGCTGGTGCGATTGCTGGCATGATCGCTGGTGCGGTTGCCTGCGCAGTGATGGTTGTGCAGTGATGCCAGCACAGTGATGCCAGTGCGCTGATACTTGTGCATTGACAGTTTACCGTGGCCGAATGCCCCGCGGCGTCGAGATTGCTTTCAGCCAAACAGCACGCTGTGGAGCGTGATGGCGCGCACGTCGGTGAGGCTCGCCACCTGGTCGATCGCCACGCGCAGCCGTTCACCGTCGTTGGCGGCGCGGAGCCAATCCTCTACGAACACCGGGTCGAGGGCGCTGCTGGGGCGCGGCGCGTCTTGCATGAGCACGCCCACCAGGTCGGCGACGATGCGCCGCTGCTTGGTGTGGAACGGCTCCTTGCTGCGCGGGATCATCACATAGTGCGCGGCGATGCCCTTGAGCGCGGTGATCTCGTAGCGGGTGGCCTGCGGCACGATGACGTTCGCAGCGTACCGCGTGAGCCTGCCCGGCCCGTGCACGGCGCGGGTGGCTTCCTCCACGGAGGCGGCGAACCTGCCGATCAGGTCGGATGTGACGTTTTTCAGATGCGCGAGGCTGCGGCGCGAGCCGTCGAAATCCTCCACGAAGGCGCCGGCTGCGTGCAGACGCAGCAGCGCCGCTTCCAATTCGTCGGCATCCCATTGCGCGCCGCACCAGCTGCGCGTGGATTCCACCACCGCCTCCACCTCGTGCGGGTCCGCCATCGCGGCGGGGTCGAACGCGCCGGTCGCCACGGCATCCTCCACGTCGTGCACGCTATAGGCGATGTCGTCAGACAGGTCCATGACCTGCGCCTCGACGGGCAGCGTCATCGGAGGCGCCCCGCGCTTGAGCCACGCGAACACCTCGCGGTCCTGCGGGTAGACGCAGAATTTCTTGGTGCCACGGCGCTGCGCTTCATCGAAATCCCAAGGGTATTTGACGGCGGCGTCAAGGCACGCGCGGGTGAGGTTGAGCCCCGCGGAGCGCCCGGCGAGCGGGCTGAGTGCGGTGGCGGCGGTGCTGCCACTGCCCATGCCGCTGACTCTTTTGGATTCGCCGCCGCTTGTGCCGGCGCCGCCGCCCGTGCCGGCACCGCCGCGACCTCCACGGAAATCGCCGTCAACATCGCCGCGGAAATCATCCGGGAAGAACACCTTGGGTTCGAGCCGGGTGAGCAGACGCAATGTCTGCGCGTTGCCTTCGAACCCGCCGATGCCTTGCGCCAGGCGGGCGAGCTCCGCCTCCCCGTTGTGCCCGAACGGCGGATGGCCAAGGTCGTGGGCGAGGCACGCGCAGTCCACCACGTCCGGATCGCAACCGAGCACGGTGGCGATCTGCCTGCCGATCTGCGCCACTTCGAGCGTGTGGGTGAGGCGGGTGCGGGCGAAGTCATCGGTACCGGCGACGAGCACCTGGGTCTTGGCACCCAGGCGGCGCAGGGCACTGGAGTGGGTGAGCCGCGCGCGGTCGCGCTGGAAGGCGGTGCGCCGCTGGGATTTGCGGGATTCAGGCGCCCACCGTTCCATGTCGTGCACGTCGTAGCCACGGCCGGCGGGGATCACTTCCCCGTCGCGGCCGATCATGCCTTCGAAGGCGTCCGTGAACGCCGACGCCCCGCCGTTCGCCATGATTCCGCCCTCCTTGAATGGAATCGGGTGCCGGCTCGTGCGGCACCCGTTGGAATTCGTTTACAGCAGCGTGTTCGGATCGAGCATCGCGCGGTCAGCCTCGGGCAGCACGTCGGCGTTGAGGTACAGGCGCGGAATGCGGTTGCGCAGGCAGGTGAAGATCTCGTAGCTGATCGTGTCCGCCGCGCGGGCCCAATCGTCGGCAGTGGGCTCCACGAAGCCGTCGCCGCGACCGGGGCCGAACAGCACCACGGTGTCGCCCTCCTGCACGCCCAGGTCGGCGGCGCGGCCCTTCAAATCAATGATGAACTGGTCCATGCACACGCGGCCGCTCACGCGGTACAGACGCGGACCGTCGTTCGTCATCACGCGCACCGGGCCGCCGAGCTTGAGCTCGTGCTTGGCGCCCTGCGGGTCGAAGCCGGAGGCGGAGCGGTGGATGCCGTCCGCGTAGCCGAGCGGCACGATGGCGGTGCTCGTGTCTTGCGGGGTCAGGTAGGTGCGGCCGTAGGAGATGCCGTGGCCGGCCTCCACGTCCTTGACGGTGCCCAGCTGCGCCTGCAGCGTCATCGCCGGGGTGAGGCCCCAGTCGCGCGGCGTGCCCATCTCGGGGTCGGGCTCGTAGCCATACAGGCCCACGCCGGGGCGCGTGAGCTCGAAATGGATCTCCGGGCGGTTGAGCGTGGCGGCGGTGTTCGCCAGGTGGCGCATGCGCGGCGGGATGCCCGCGGCCTCCATGCGGCGGGTGAAGTCGTTGAAATTGCGCACCTGCTGGTCGGTCGCCGCCACGAAGTCCGGTGTGGACGGGGCGTCCGCCACCGCGAGATGGCTCCACTGCCCCACGATGTCGAGCACGCCCTCCTTGGCGAGCGGCACGAGCTTGGCGAGCGCGGCGTCGAAGCCCTGCGGGGTGAAGCCGTTGCGGCCGAAGCCGGAATCCACCTTCACATGCACGCGGGCGGGCCTGCCCAGGCGCCGTGCGGCGGCAGCCACGCCATCGATGCCAGGCAAGGAGCCGACGGAGATGTCGATGTCGTTCTCGATCAGCTCGTCGAACGGCACTTCGGCGCCGGAGTAAACCCAGGTGAGGATGTGCGCGCGGTCCGGGCCGATGCCGGCCTTGCGCAGCAGCAGGGCCTCGTGGGACTGCGCGGTGCCCAGCCAGGTGGCGCCGCCTGCGAGCGCGGCGAGCGCCGCGGGGATGAGGCCGTGGCCATAAGCGTCCGCCTTCACCACGCCCATGACCTCCGTGCCGGAGTGCGCGCCGCCGCACACGTCGACCAGGTGCGCCATGTTGTCGCGCAGGGCTTTCAGGTCCACGATCGCCTGCGCAGGGTACTGCCTGCGAGCGCGATCATAGTTTGCTTTGCCGGTTTCACTGGAGAAGGCCCACTGGGGCGCTGCACTCAAAGTCATGCCTCTATTGTGCCCCGACCATGCGCCAAGCGTGTGCGCGTTGCGCATTTCGGTCGGGGCGTTTCTATCAGGCAATTGCTCTCGAAAAAGCCGGTTGGATTGCCCAACCGGCTATGTGGTGACGAAGAATCGCCGATGCGTGCCGTACGACGCTGCGCCATGCGGCGTGCGAAAGTGGTGTCCCCGCAGCGGTCTGCGCGTGCCGCGCGACTCCACGCCATGCAGCGCCGATCAGCGCCGATCAGCGCCGATCAGACGATCTTGCTGCGGTCCCAGGCATCCGAGCTGATGCCTTCGTCCAGGATCTTCTTCGCCCATTCCTTGGCGGTGAACAGCGAATGATCGCGGTAGTTGCCGCAGCTCTTGATGTCGTGCGCCGGCACGTCGTCCCACGTGGCCTCGTAGGCGATGAACTCGAGGGACTCCTTGAGCGCCACCGCCACGTCGTGCGTGCTGTGACGGCCCCAGGCGAGCAGGTGGAAACCGGTGCGGCAGCCGAACGGCGAGCAGTCGATGTAACCGGGGATGCGTTCACGCAGCGTCACGGCGATCGTGTGTTCGATGGTGTGCAGGCCGCCGGTGGGGATGGCGTTCTCGTTGGGCTGCACGAGACGCAGGTCGAAGTTCGAGATCTCGTCGCCCTTGGGTCCCTGCTCCACGTCGATGAGGCGCACATACGGCGCCTTGACGGTGGTGTGGTCGAGCGTGAAGCTCTCGACCACGGGCTTGCCGGTCTTGCTTTCTGCGGTGTTCGCGGCGGTCTGCGCGTTCTGTGCGCTTGCGGTGTTTTCTGCCATGTTTCCTCCTTGTGCCAGGCGATGATGCCAAATCCAGATAATGAATTCGTAAGGCTGACTCCCATTATCGTGCACACCACGCTCCACACGCCGCCCCGGCTATCGCTTGCACTTATGGCAGGCTACCGCGCCACCCATTCCGCCCAACTTACGGTTCCGACCAGCATTCCTAGCAAATCCAAGCGAAATGCTGGCCAACACCCCAAGTTCGCGGAAAAATGAATCGCCCAGCTTGAGATTCTGACTTCCCTCTGCCCCGCCGCACCTCTGAGGATTCCCCGCCCTGCCGCATCGTCAGAGGTCCCGGCACCACCGCGGTACCAGAATCCCTGACCCTGCGAACGCATTTTCGACCCTCAGAGACAATGACACCCGATTCGCGGATTGTCAGAGGGAATGACACAAATTTCAAGACCAAAACCTCTGACAATTCAAAATCCAAAAGCAAAGTCAGCGATTCCAGCACCAGCCCCCACGCCCAACTTACGGTTCCGGCCAGCATTCCAAGCAAATCCAAGCGAAATGCTGACCAACACCTCAAGTTCGCGACAGAAAGCATCGCCCAGCTTGGGCTGACGGCCAGCATCATGCCCGCCGCACCGCCCAATGCTGCACACAACCCCAAGCTCGGCGAACTCCCCTGCGCCGCATGGCTACAGTTCGAGGGAGGCGAGGTCTTGGAGGCGCAGCACCCTGCCGTGACGGGTGTCGAAACTGTCGGCGCCGCTGTAGACAAGGAGGCGGTGCTCGGTATCCACGCCCATGCTATCGGCCATTTTGTCAATGGTCGCCCATGCATGCACATCGTAGGTACTGCTTGCCTTCACTTCGATGACGTACTGCGGTTTTCCCGATTTCTCGATGACAAAGTCGATCTCCATGCCCCTGTTGTCACGCCAGTAATACAGCCGCGGCTCACGCCCGTGCATGTAATACTGCTTAATAATCTCCACGACAACCGCGTTCTCGAACAGATTGCCCCACGCATCCCCTCCACGCAGCTGCATAGGGCTCTCGATGCCTTGCAGATTGCACGCAAGACCCGTGTCGTAGAAATACAGTTTCGGCATCTTGACAAGCCGCTTTCCGTAATTCTTGTAATACGGCAGCATGCGAAACGCAACGAAGCTGGACTCCAGAATCGACATCCAATCGTTGACGGTAATCCTGCTAACCCCGCACTCATTGGCAAAGTCCGAGGCAACGTAGGATTTGCCGCATTGGTGCGCCGCATACTTCACGAACCGCGTGTAATCGGTGAGCTTGCGCACGCCAAGCTCCTTCCTTACATCACGCTCCACATACGTGCGCAAGTAATCCTCATAGAAATTGACAGTGCGAATGGTACTGCCACCATAGAGTCTCGGATACCCGCCGCGAAACACCCACTCCTCGATGGAGTCGGGCCTTTCCGTATCCGCATCCGACGCGAGCACCTCGGAATACGACAACGGGAGCAGATGCCGGACCGCCACACGACCGGCGAGCGTTTGCGAAATCGTGTCGAGCAGCAGGAAATTCTGCGAACCCGTGAGCACGAACTGCCCTGGTTCGTTCGTTTCATCCACCACCTGTTGCAGATACGAGAAGAGCTGCGGCGTGCGCTGCGCCTCATCGAAGATGATGTGACGGTGGTACCGGCTCAAGAAATACCGGGGATCGTCATTGAAGGCACGGCGCGTATCAGGGTTCTCCATGCTCACATATTCAAAGTCTGGGAAACACGCCTTGGCAAGGGTCGTCTTCCCGCTCTGCCGCGGTCCAGTGAGAGCGATGACAGGAAGTTCCGACGCTGAGAGGTGCAACTCACGGGTCAATGCTCTTGGAATCATGCAATCCTCTACTATACAAATTCCACCAACATTACTATACAAATTGTACGGCTTCTACTATACATTTTGCACTATCTCTACTATACAAATCGTACGTTATTCTACGATGCACCATGCTCAGCTGCGGTCGGCGAAGGAGGCGATCGCCTGCATGAAGCGGTCGCCGTAGGCCTCGAGCTTGCGCTCGCCCACGCCGCTGATCGCGAGGAAGGCATCGGGCGTGGTCGGCTTGTCGCGCACCATCTGGCGCAGCGTGCGGTCGTTGAACACCATGTAGGGCGGGCGGCCCTCCTCGCGGGCGATCTCGGTGCGCACGCGGCGCAGCTCGTCGAAAAGCTCGGCGTCATCGGTCGAGTCGAACGTGAGGTCGGCCCTTGTGCCAGCGCCACCACGGGAGCCCGCACCATACGTGCCATTGCCAGCGCCGGCACCGGCCGCACCGCCCGCTCCCCTGCCTGCGCCACCGCTCAGGTTGCGCGACGCTTCGCGCTTGACCAGGTAGCGGAACCCGCGATGCGTGGTCTCCTCCATGCGCGGCCCGAAAAGCACCACGGGGAAGCGCCCTTCCGCAATGACGAGGAAGCCTTCCGACACCATCTGCGTGATGAGGTCCTTGATGCCAGCGATCGGCAATGCCGAGAGCGAGCCGTACATCTTGTTGCCCGCAAGTCCGCTGCCCACGATCGCCTCGGACTTGGAACCGTGGAGCATGTCGGCGAGCTTGGACTTGCCCACGCCAAAACCGCCGTTTTGCAAGGTGTAGAAGACCCCACGCATCACGCAGATGGCTGCGGCGGTCATGTCGATCGTCTCGAACGTGCCCTCGCAGTTGAGGCAATTGCCGCATTGTTCCGATGCCGGCGTCTCGCCGAAATAGCGCAGGATCACGGCTCGCAGGCACTGCGTGGTGCGGCAGTAGCCCGCCATCGCGTTGAGCTGCGCGCGCTTGGAAGCGATGAGCGCCTCCTGCTGGGAGATCTGTTGGCCGAACTGCTGCGGAGCTGCCTGCGAAGCTCGCGATTCCGCCCCGCCTCCCGGATTCACATCACCCGGCTCAGCACCATCGGCGCCACCCGCACCCGCGTCGCCTGCACCCTCCGCAAACCCCGCACCGCCGAAGCCGCCATCATCCCCGCCGGCGCCGCCGCCCACGCCGAGCGCCGCGGCGTCCTGGTTGATGAAGCGCGTGCGCAGGTTGATGTCCGCATCGTTCCACAGCAGCATGCACCGGCCCGGGTCGCCGTCGCGCCCGGCGCGCCCCGCCTCCTGGTAGTAGGCCTCCATGCTGCCGGGCATGTTGTGGTGGATCACATAGCGCACGTCGGGCTTGTCGATGCCCATGCCGAATGCATTGGTCGCCACGATCACGCGCACGCGATCCGCCACGAAATCCTCCTGCACCCGGCGCCGCGTGTCGGAATCCATGCCCGCATGGTAGCCGCGTGCGTTCGTGCCCGCGGCGCGCAGCGATTCCGCGAGCTCGTCCACTTCCCTGCGGCTCGCGCAGTACACGATGCCCGCGTCATCGGGATGCCCGGTCACATACTGGCGGATCCACTGGTCTTTCTCGGAGCGCGACATCCGCCGTGTGCCGAACCACAGGTTCGGCCGGTCGAAGCTCGTCTGGATCACCTGCGGGTCGCGCAGCCCCAGCACGCGCACGATGTCGTCCTTGACACGGGGCGTGGCGGTGGCGGTGAACGCCGCAAGCCGCGGACGGCGCGGCAGACCCGCCACGAATCCGCCGATCATCGAGTATTCCGGGCGGAAGTCATGCCCCCATTGGCTCACGCAATGCGCTTCGTCCACCGCCACGAGCGCGATGTCAAGACTGGCCGCAAGATCGCGAAAATCCCGTCGTGACAAGCGTTCCGGCGCGCAATACAGCAGCACTACCTCACCGGCGCGCACGCGGTCCATCACGTCACGCTGCTCGTCAGAGCTCAGCGATGAATTGAGATAGGCCGAGGGCACGCCCGCCGCCTCCAGCGCCGCCACTTGGTCGTGCATGAGCGCGATGAGCGGCGAGATGACGAGCGTCACGCCCTCGAACAGCAAGCTGGGCACTTGGTAGCACAGGGATTTGCCGGCGCCGGTGGGCATGATGGCGAGCGTGTCGCGGCCCGACAGGATCGCTTCGATCGCCTGCTGCTGGCCGGGGCGGAACGATTCGTAGCCGAAGTACCGCTTGAGCGCAGCCTGGGCATCCGCCATCGCCGCGCCCGTTCCGTTACTCGTCGTCATCGCGTTCCTCCCCTGCCAAAGTCCGAGTCAGAGCCAAAACCGCCACCGGCCTCGGCAAAAACAAACCGCCGTCTGCCATTGTATGAAATGACAGGCGGCGGCGCTATTTTCACACCCTCGGAACACGCGCGGACGTGTTCAGATCGTCAGAGGTTTTGGCACGCTGGCATGCCCGTTCCGGCATGCCAGAGATCGCGCCAGAGGTTGTGCGATATGCCTTTCAGATCCTCACCGCGGCGTTCGCCGTGGCGAGCGCCTGGTCGAGGTCGGCGATGAGGTCGTTCACATCCTCGATGCCCACGGAGATGCGCACGAGGTTCTCCGGCACGGCGTTCGAGGTGCCGGCGACGGAAGCGTGCGTCATCGCGGCGGGGTGCTCGATGAGGGATTCCACGCCGCCGAGCGATTCGGCGAGCGAGAACAGCCTCGTGGACTCGGCGAACTTGAGCGCCGCCTCCTTGCCGCCCGCGAGCTGCACGGAGATCATGCCGCCGAAGCCGCCGTGCATCTGGCGCTTGGCGATGTCGTGGCCCGGGTGCGATTCAAGGCCGGGGTACCACACCTTCTCGATGCCCTCGGCGCCCTCGAGATGCTGGGCGATGGCGAGCGCGTTCTCGCTGTGGCGCTGCATGCGCAGCGGCAGGGTCTTGAGGCCGCGGATCTGGATCCAGGAGTCGAAGGGGCTGGGCACGGCGCCGGCGGAGTTCTGCAGGAAGCCGAACTTCTCGGCGAGTTCGTCGTCATCCACCACGAGGGCGCCGCCCACCACGTCGGAGTGGCCGCCGATGTACTTGGTGGTGGAGTACGCCACCACGTCGGCGCCCAGCTCGAGCGGATGCTGCAGCGCCGGGGAGGCGAATGTGTTGTCGACCACCACGGTCAGGCCGTGCTCATGGGCGATGGCGGCGGTCGCCTCGATGTCGGTGATGGCGAGCAGCGGGTTGGACGGCGTCTCGATCCAGATGAGCGCGAAGCTCTCGGTGTTGAGCGCCTTGTTGACGGCGGCAAGGTCGGAGACGTCCACCGTGGTGATCTTGATGCCCCACGGCACGAACACCTTGGAAAGCAGGCGGTAGGTGCCGCCGTACACGTCGTTGCCGAGCATCACGCGGTCGCCGGGCTTGAGCACGGAGCGCAGCAGCACGTCGATGGCGGCGAGGCCGGACGAGAACGCGAGCGCGTGCTTGGCGCCTTCGATGGCGGCGAGCTGCTCGTCGAACACGTTGCGCGTGGGGTTGATGGAGCGGCTGTAGTCGTAGCCGTTGATCGGTTGGCCCACATGCGGCTGGCGGAACGTGCTCGTCATGTAGATGGGCGGCACGACGGCGCCGGTGGTGGGGTCGGGCTCCTGCCCGGCGTGGATGGCGCGGGTGGCGATGGCGTCGTTGCTGAAGTCCTGTGCGGTGGTGTTGGTCATGATGTGGTCCTCTATATATGCGTCTTGTTGATTGGTTGATCGTGTTTGTGGATTGTGTGCTATGGATTATCGATGATTGAGAATCAGGAGGGACGGTCGGCCCTGCGATTCGCGGCCCTGCGATTCGGCCCTGCGATTCAGCGGCCCTGCTCGGCGGCCTTGGCGTTCGCGTCGGACTGCACGGCGGCGATAGCGTCGTCGATGGTCTTCTGGGCGGTGGAGTCGCCGCGGGCGGCGGCTTCATCTTCCAAGATCTTGCCGAAACCGTTGTCGGCGAGCCACTGGTCGTTGAAGATCGTGGACATGTAGCTGCGGCCGGAATCCGGCAAAAGCACGACCACGAGGTCATCCTTGGTGAGCTTCTCGGCCTTCGCCATCTTGATGGCGCCGGCGACCGCCATGCCACTGGAGCCGCCCACGAGCAGGCCTTCCTCACGGGAGAGGCGGCGTGCCATGGCGAACGCCTCGAGGTCGGAGACGTGGTAGAAGCCGTCGACGAGCTTGGGGTCGTAGATGCCTGGGTAGAAGTCCTCGCCCACGCCTTCGACCTTGTAGCCGTGCACATCGTGGGGGTTCGAGAAGATGGAGCCGTCCGGGTCGGCGCCGATGGCGCGCACCGCGCCGTTCGAGACCTCCTTGAGGTAGCGGCTCACGCCCATCATGGTGCCGCAGGTGCCCATGCCGGCGACGAAGTGGGTGACCTTGCCGTCCGTGTCGCGCCAGATTTCGGGGCCGGTGGTGCGGTAGTGGCTTTCGGGGCCGTTGACGTTGAAGTACTGGTTGGGCTTGTAGCCGCCCGGGATCGTCTCGGCGAGGCGGTCGGAGATGTTGTAGTAGGAGCGCGGGTCGTCTGGCTCCACGTTGGGGGCCACCACCACGGTGGCGCCGTAGGAGCGCAGCACCGCGCGCTTGGCTTCGTTGACCTTCTCGGGTACCACGAACACGGCGTTGTAGCCGCGCTGCTGCGCCACGAGAGCGAGGCCGACGCCGGTGTTGCCGCTCGTGGGCTCCACGATGGTGCCGCCGGGCTTGAGCTGGCCGTCGCGCTCGGCGGCGTCGATGATGCGTTCAGCGATGCGGTCCTTACTGGAGCCGCCGGGGTTGAAGTACTCCACCTTCACCGCGATCGTGGCGTCGATGCCGGCGGTCACGCGATGGAGCTTGACGAGAGGGGTGTTGCCGATGAGGTCCGTGATCTGGTCTGCGATCTTCATAATGTGTGCCTTACTGTGCTGGTTTCGTTGTTTTCCGTTGTTTTCGAAGTGCGAACAAGTTTCGTTCGACGGTTGCAGGCGTAAGGCTGGGAGTCGCTGCGCATGGTGATTGCTGCTGAATCCAACGGTTTGTTTGGTGGAATCCGATTGCAATCCGATTGGTGATGAAGCCCTGTGGGCGAGACATCGTTCAATTCTGGTATGCGTCAAGCGACGCACAGCCACTGGCTGGCGTCGTTAGCGACAACAACACGACGAATTGAACTTCATGCTTGTGACTATAGCACGCGGTTTTCGGAGCCTCGTTCACATGACCGCAACATGGGCGCGAAACAGGGCGGATCCCAACGCCTCCCCTGGCGTGTCGCATCCATGACGCGCTTCTCGCCATGTTTCGATTGTTGCATCCTGCAATGTGTGGTTAGGATTATCATGACCTTCACTACCGAATTAACATGACTCTCACTACCAGATTTGCATAGACTCCACTACCAGATTTGCATACGATAGACTGCCACATTAACATGAGCATCACTACCGGATTTGCATAACCATCAATGCCAACACACCACCAACGCGCCGTCGCCACCACCCGCGTAAGGCACCCTAAAGCCTTGCAAACACACGCAACCAAGCCAGAAAGCCGTATCATGATCCCTCGTATCATCTCGCCCATCACCCAGAAAATGGCATCATGGTTCCCGGTCGTCGCCGTCACCGGACCACGCCAAAGCGGCAAGTCCACGCTACTCAAATCCGTATTCCCCGATTACACGTATCTCAACCTCGAAACCCGCAATCTGCGCACCAGCGCCCAGGCCGATCCGGTGGGATTCATTCACTCGCGCCCTGCGCATCTGTTCATCGACGAAGCGCAATACGCGCCGGACATCTTCGCCGAGATCCAGGCGGCGAGCGACGAGCGCGGCGAGATGGGCCAATACGTGCTGTCCGGTTCGCAGAACTTCCTGCTGCTCCACGGCATCGACGAATCGCTCGCCGGCCGCGTGGGCTTGCTGCAATTGCTCCCGCTGAGCTATGCCGAGGCCACGCAGTCGGATCCCAGCCTCAGCGTGGACGCGTTCATGCTGCGCGGCGGGTACCCACACCTGTATGACGTGGCGGTGCCGCTCAACATCTACTTCCAAAGCTATATCTCCACCTACATCGAACGCGACGTCGCCGGCATCGTAAGCCCCGAGAACCTCGAGCAGTTCCGCACGTTCCTGCGGCTATGCGCCGACAGCGCCGGTCAGTTGCTCAATGTCACCCACCTGGCCGCCGAGGCGGACGTGGCGTTCAAGACCGCCCGTGCCTGGCTGTCGCTGCTGCAATCGAGCTACATCGTGTTTCTGCTCAAGCCTTATGCCTCGAACATCCGCAAGCGGCTGACCAAGACGCCCAAGCTTTACTTCCACGACACCGGCCTGCTATGCCATCTGCTGGGCATCGACACGCTCGAATCGCTGCTCACCAGCCCCAAGCGCGGCGAGGTGTTCGAGAACCTCGTCGTCGAAGAAACGCTCAAGCACCACCTCAATGCCGCCCGCACGCCGGATCTCTACTTCTACCGCGATTCCAACGACGTGGAGGTGGATCTCATGGACATGACCATCGCAAGCGCACCCCGCCTCATCGAGGTCAAGTCCGGGCAGACCGCGCGGCTAGGCTTTGCGAAGAACGTGGCGAGCGTCGGCGAACTGCTCCATGTGCCGCCCGCGCAGCGCCTGGTCGCCTACCGCGGCGACGAGGCGTTCCAATCCCCCAACGCCGCGTTCACCCCGATCACGGACTATCTGCGCTTCGAATGACTGTCGTTTGCCCAATGCGCTCGCCCCAGCCAGGCCGTCCCGCGCGCAGGTGTCGCAGCGGTCAGCTGAGTTCGAGGTCGGAGCCGGATTGGAGGAACTCCATGAGGTTCAGGTGGCGCACGCCATCGCGTTGCACGGGAAGCGGATCGAGGGAGAACAGGTAGCGCGGGTAGGCGTCGCGGATCTGCAGGAACGGACGGAACTCACGTTCCTCCACCGAGGGGTCTTGCACGCTCATCGAGACCTGCACATAGGCGTATTGGTTCGCTTTCTTCACGATGAAGTCGCATTCGAGCTTGCCGATGATGCCCACGCTCACCTCGTAGCCGAGCGAGCGCAGATACAGGTACAGCGCGTTTTCGAGCGCCGGCCCGTAGCTGATGCGCGTGTCGGTGCTGCGGGCGAAGCGGATGCCGAAATCCGCCAGGTAGTACTTCTCCCCTCCCCGCAGGGACTTGCGGGTGCGCAGGTCAAACCGCGGGCATTTGTAGAGCACCTTCGCATTCTCCAGCACCCGCACATAGGTCGCGAGGGTCTCGCGCTTGATGCCGACGCTCTCCGCGGTGTTGAGGTAGCGTGCGATGGACGAGAGGTTCGTGGGCGAGGCGATGTTGTTGATGAGGTAGTCCTGCACCCGCTCGAACGTGTCGCGATGGCGGATGGCGCGGCGGGCTGTGATGTCTTTATCGAAGATCTGGCCGATGACGTCTTGGATGTACAGCGCCTTCGCGTCCGGCTCATCGTAGTCCAGGGACTTGGGGAAACCGCCGTAGGTCAGGTAGTCGCGGAACGCCTGGGTGGGCGCGATGTTGGGCTTGCCGAGGAACGAGCGCATGCCGAGGTATTCCTGGAACGAGAGCGTGAACATCTCCAGCTCCACATACCTGCCGGTGAGTTTCGTGGCGAGCTCGCCGGAGAGCAGGTATGAGTTCGAACCGGTGATGAAGATCGAGACATCCCCTTCTTCGCGCCATGCATTGATGACTTTCTCGAAGCCCTTCACGTTCTGCACCTCGTCGATGAACAGGTAGCGCAACAGGCGGGAGACTTGGGGTGATCCTGCGGGGTCGCCCGTGCCTAATGCGGCCTGCGCGAAGGCGCGTTCGATGGCGGTGTCGAGCTGCTTGGGGCTCGTGACATCCTGGTACTCGCGCCGGTCGAGGTTGATGTACACGATGCGGCTGGGGTCCACGCCACCCTCCCGCAGCTCCTCCATCACCGTGAGCATGAGGCTTGACTTGCCGCAACGCCTGATGCCGGTGATGACCTTGATGAGGTCGGCATCACGGTAGAAGGGGCGCAGTTTCGCCAGATAGCGTTCACGCCGGTACAGATGCGGCGCAACGCCAGTGCTGGCTGCGCTGCCGCCCGCATCCTGCATGCCTTCCTGAACGTCTTCCCGAACGCCTTCAGTCATCGCAGCCTCCCCGATAGTCATGGAATCCCTTGTGAATCGCCTTCCTCGGTGCGTGGCGACATTGTATCGCGAAAATTCCTAACGGACAAAGTTGTGATTTTTGCCAACTTTGTCCGTTAGGAATGGATGGCGGGAGCCGCTGAGATGGCAGGGTGTGCCGATGTGGATTCTCAGTCGAAAAACGTTGAGATATCGCGGTTCTTGCATGCCCGCGAACTGATGGACAGTGATTAGGATCGATTGATTCCGCAGGTCCGCAGAATTCCTAACGGACAAAGTTGCGATTTTTGCCAACTTTGTCCGTTAGGAATGCTTGATGTATCTCACAGCGTGGCGGCGGCGATGAGGCGGCGGGTGTAAGGGTCGTGCGGATGGGTGAGCACCCGGGCGACCGTGCCACGCTCCACGACCTCGCCGTGGTGCATCACGATCACGTCGTCCGCGAGGCGCTGGGCGACGCCCAGGTCATGGAGTACTACAAGCATCGCGACCTTGCCGCGCAGGGCGCCGAGCACGTCGAGAATCTGCAAGCGTGCCGTCACATCGAGCGCGCTCATTGGTTCGTCGGCGAGCAGCAGGCGCGGGCGCACCACGAGCGCGCGGGCGATCGCCACGCGCTGTGCCTGGCCGCCGGACAGGTCCATCGGCAAGCGCACGCCATACACGCGTGGATCCAGCCCCACCGATTGCAAGGCTTGCGCCGCCTGGCGCTCCGCCTCGGTGCGTGAAATGCCGCGGGCTCGCTGTGCTCTACCGCGGGCAAGCAGTGGCTCGGCAACGCTGCGCAGCGCGCTCCACCGTGGGTCGAGGGATGCGAACGGGTCTTGGTGCACGATGCCGGATTCACGGCGCAGGCGGAGCAACGCTGCGGGATCTTCGAAAATCGAAGTGCTGCCAGAATCCTCCGCGCCACCGCAATACTCCACGCTGCCGGCATCAGGTCTCAGCAGCCCCAGTGCAATCGACGTGAGCGTCGTCTTGCCGGAACCGGATTCGCCGATGACCGCCAGCGAGCGCCCGCGCCGCAGCGTGAAGCTCACATCGCGCACCGCAGGCACGCCGCGGTAACACTTGGTGACGTGGCTCACGCGCAGGATTGCATCGGATTTACCGTTGTCACTCATGATTCGCCTCGCCCTCCGCATCGCCACTCTCCGCGCCGCCGTGCAGCGTGAGCTGCTCCGCCGCATTCACGAGTGCCTTGCCGATCTCCGTTTGCGGCGTGCGCATGAGTGCCTCGGTCTCGCCGGATTCGGCGATGGCGCCATGCTCCATCACATAGCAGCGCGTGGTGGCGCGGCGCAGCACCACGAAATCATGGGTGATGAACAGCAGCGACGCGCCGAGCCCGTCGACGAGGCGCACGAGCAGGTCCACCACGTCGCGCTGCACCACGGCGTCGAGCGCAGTGGTCGGTTCGTCGGCGATGATGAGGCGAGGCGACGTGATGAGCGCGGCGGCGATGGCGACGCGCTGCCGCTGCCCGCCGGAGAGTTCATGCGGGTAGGCGCCGGCGAGCGAGCGCGGCAGGTCCACCGCGTCCATCTGAGCGAGCACGCGATCGTGCACCTCGTCGCGGTTCACGTCGTAATGCAAGGTCAGGGGCAGACCGATCGTGTGGGCGATCGTGTGCACGGGGTCGAGCGCGGAGCCAGGGTTCTGGAACACGGCGCTCACGAAACGACCACGCAGGTCGGCGAGCTGGGCATCAGGCGCACCGATGACCTCGGTGCCACCGAGCTTGATGGACCCGCTGGATTCCAGCGATGAGGGCAGAATGCCCAGGATGGCGCGGGAAATCATCGATTTGCCCGCGCCGGAGGGGCCAATGAGTCCCACGCGCTCCCCTGGCGCAATGTCAAGGCTCACGCCTTTGACAATCGCATTGGGAGCGATCGGCGCGGCGGCACCCGACGTGGCAGCACCCGACGCAGCGGCCGCAGCGCGGCGCTTCGCGGAATGGGCATGCGCGGGTCCAATCACGAGGTTGCGAACATGAAGCACCATCAGGATTCCTCCTTTGCTGATACAGCAACCGATATATCGGATGGATCCGCAGCATCAGGAACATCTGCCGCGCCAAATGCGCCAGCAATGCCAGCGGCATCAGCCGCCCTATCGTCCTCATCGCCCTCATCGCCCTTATCGTCCAGCACATCCGCCGCCTCGTACCCCGCGCGGCGCAGCTCGGCGTTGACGAGCGGATCGGCGCAGTCACGCAGCGCGTCGCCCAAGAGGTTCAGTGCCACCACCACAGCGGTGATGAGCAGTCCCGGCCAGATGACGGTGAGCGTATGCACGGTGATGAGCTTGGCGCAGGGAGCGAGGCTTCTGCCCCACGAAGGCACACCCGCGGGCACGCCGATGCCCAGGTAGGTGAGCCCGGATTCGGCGAGGATGGCGGTGCCGGCGCTCATGCTCAGCTGCACCGCCATCGTGGGAGCGATGGCGGGCACCACATGGGTGAAGAACACACGCGCCTCACCCACGCCGTACGATCGCGATGCCGCCACATAGGGCGATGCCGCCGCAAGCTGCGCCACCGGGCGCGTGACACGCACCATGCTCAGCGAATACGCGAACGAGCACGCGAGCACCACCACGGCGATGGACGAGCCGAGCGGCACGCTCACGAGCATCGCGACGAGCACGGTGGGCACGGCGATGAGCGTGTCGACGCACACCATCCAGATGCGCGCCCCGCGCCCCGCACCTGCGTGAGCGCCAAGCGACGCCCATACGCCGAGCAATCCCAGCACCGCCGTGCACGCGACCACGAGCGCCACGATGCCCAGCTGGGTGAGGGAACCCTTCATGAGCCAGGTGAGAAGGTCGTGCCCCGCGCCGTCCGCGCCCAGCGGGTGCGCCATGCTCGGCCCCGCCCAGACGTTGCGCCCGTCGGAGTAGAGCAGCTTGTAGGGTGTCCAAATTGCCGAGACGATGCACACGGCGAGCCACAGCCCGAGCACCGTGAGCGCGTAGGCGCCGTCCGCGCGACGCCACATCGAGCGCAGCACGATGCCGACGCGGCGCCATGCCAAGCGCCAGGCGGATTGCGACGATGCGCGATTCACAGGTGCGTTTTTCATGCCCGTTCCCCTTTCGCCGCCGCCTTGAGCCGCGGATCGAGCGCGTGGTGAAGCAGATCCACCACAAGGCCCATCACCAGGAACAGCGCGGAGAGCAGCAGCAGCTCGGATTGCACGGCGAGGAAGTCGCGGCCCTTCAAGTCATTCATGAGCAGCGTGGCGAAGCCAGGCAAGGCGAAGAGGTTCTCGACCACCACCACGCCGGTCATCATCGAAGCAAACGCCAGGCCCGCCACCGACACGACCTGCGGCGCGGCAAGGCGCAAGCCCACGCGGCGCACCGCCTGGGCGCGGGTCATGCCCGCCACCATCGCCTGCGCGATGTAGTCGGATTCGCTCACGTCCACGAGCGCGCTGCGCACATAGCGCAGGAACTCGGCGCCGGTGATGATGCCGATCGACAGCGCCGGCAGCACGAGCGACGCCAGCGCACGCCCCGGCTCACGCCACCCGGCGCTTGGAAAGCCCTGCGAGGGCAGCACGCCCACGAGTCCCACTCCCCTGCCGAAGAGCAGCACGAGCAGCAATCCGCCCCACAGCGCCGGGATGGAACCGGCGATGATGGAGGCGATCTGCAACCCGCGCCGCACATGCGCGGAACGGGACGTGACCGCGAGCACGCCGAGCGGCACGCCGATGGCGAGCGCCACGGCGAGCCCCATGAGCGCGAGCGGCAGCGTGACCGCCATGCGCGCGCCCACTTGGGAGCCCACCGGGACGCCGGTGAGCTGCGAGACACCGAGGTTGCCATGAAGCACGTCGCGCAGCCAGGAGAGGTATTGCACCGGGTAAGACCGGTCGAGGCCCATGTGCGCACGCAGGCGGGCGGTCTGCTCCGGCGTGGACGTGGTGCCGCCCAGCACCATCGCCGCATCGCCCGGCAACATGCGCAGGAATGCGAAAATCACCACGGATTGCACGAGCAGCGCGACCACGAACACCGCAAGCCGCCGCACAAGGTATGGCACGCGGAACCGCGTGCCGGCATCCCGTTGCGCCGATGGCTTCTCCGCCGCGCCATCTGCGACCACGTCTGAACGTGTTGGCATTCGTCACCTGCTTTCTGCTGTATTCTGCTTTATCCCGCTGTATTCCGCTGTTTTCCGCTGTATTCCGCTGTTTCCCGCTGTATTCCGCTGTTCCCAACGGCCTTCCACCGCTTTGCCGCTGCTTTGCTTTCCCTACGCCAGGCTGATCTGCCACAGGGGCAGGTACGACTGGTTCATGGCGACCGGGAAGTTCTTCACCGCGCTGCTCCACGCGGAGACGACGCGGAAGTTGAACAGCCAGTCGGCGGCGGCGTCCTGCGAGACCTGCTTGGCGGCCTGGGCGAGCAGTTTCTCGGCCTCGCTCTCGTCGGTGCTTGCCATCGCCTGCTGGTAGAGCTGCTGCACGGTGGCGTTGCTATAGCCGAAGTAGTAATCAGGGTTCGCCCACGACGCGAAGTCATGGCTTTCGTTATGGTCCACGAGCGAAAGGTCGTAGTCATGATTCGTGTACACGTCGGAGAGCCACGTGCTGAACTCCACGCGGTTCACGGTGAGCTCGATGCCTGCCTCGGCGAGCTGGCTCGTGAGTTGGTCGCCCAGTTCAGTGGAGTAGATGTTCGCGTAGGTGAGCGTCAGCTTCAGCGGGTTGGATTCGCTGTAGCCGGCGTCGGCAA
>JAQXZM010000127.1 GCA_029227215.1 Bifidobacteriaceae bacterium
ACGGGCGCCATGCGGGCGAGCACGAGGCGCGCCACGATGGTGGCCACGACGCACGCCAGGCCGACGGGCAGCGCGAAGCCGACAGGCAGCGCGCACAGTTCGAGAAGGAGGCACGATGCCATGAGCGGCGCCTGCTGGGAGCTGGCGAGCACGGCGGCGGCGCCCACGAGCGCGCACGCCGCGATCTGCGTGCCGGGGAACAGCTGCGCCCAGCCCAGCCCGAGCGCCGCGGCAAGGCATGCGCCGATGGCAATGGACGGCGTGATGACGCCACCGGATGCGCCGGCGCGAATCGTGAGCACGGTGAGCACGGCCTTGAGCGCCGCGAGGAGCACAAGGAACCCGGCAAGCGCCCACACCGTGCCAGCCGTCTGTGCGGAATCCGCGGAGGTTTCCCCGCCCAGCGCGGAGAACGCGGTCTGCGCCGCCGCCCGGCCGTTGCCGCACACCTGCGGGAACGCAAGCGCCACCGCGCCGGTGAGGATCGCGACGAGCGGCAGCTGCCACAGGATCGACGCTCCCCTGGCGTGCCTGGCGCCCGCCCATTGGTTGCCGCGGCGGAAGAAGGCGCCGGCGACGCCCCACAGCGGGGCGGACAGCGCCGCGAACGCCACGAAGGAACCGGTGAATTGCAATTGCGGCAGTGCATAGAACGCGTCGCGGCCCTTGATGAAGCCCGCCACATAGGCGCTCACGCAGGAGGCGCCGAGCGACACGGCGACGGTGCGCCAGCTGGAATCGACGAGCAGCATCTCGATGGCGAAGAACGCGCCGGCGAGCGGGGAATCATAGACGCCGGCGAACCCGGCGCCCGCGGCGGCGGCGACCACGAGCTTCACGTCGCGCTCATGCAGCTTGGCGGCGGCGGCGAAACGCTGGCCCATCATCGCGCCCAGCTCGCGCGGCGCGGTCTCGCGTCCGATGCTCATGCCGGCACCGACGATGAAGATCTGCAGCAGCACGTGGACGATGGTGGGCGCCACGGGCATCGTGCTGCCCTTGACGGCGCGGGCGACGGACGGCACGGGCGCGCACTTGCCGCGCAGCAACCACCACGCGAGCGCCGAGAGCACACCGGCTGCGGCAAGGCTTGCCATGATGCGCCAACAGGGCACGCCGCTGGGGCCGGGCCGCGCGGGGTTCTCGGTGTAGCCCATGAACGCCTGCTGCACCGCTTCGAGCGCCAGGTACAGCAGCCCGGCGCCGATGCCGATGAGGGTGCCGACGAGCAGCACGAACACAGCGAGCATCGCGCCGGAACGCGGCGAGGGATCCGTCTCGACGGGGGCCTCGGGGCGCGGGGAAGACGTGGAGGGGACGCACGGAGCGGAATCGCCCGCTCGATTCTTCGCACTGGTCTCCTCAGTCCGCTGTGTGTTCGGCTCCCCCACCCTGTGCCTCCTCATGGCCATGTGCAGAAATGATCAGGTCTTGGTGCTTCACCGTGGCAATGCGCTGTGCCATGACACCGGTTCCCATTGTGCCACCTACCGTTGGAGGAACCGGCAGAAAAGCAACTTCACGGCAAATAATCAGTGAATTCCTCATGAACGGAGCACTCGTTCCGCGCCTAATTCCCAGTATTTGGCATCTCTGAAGAATCGCCGATCGCCGGATACCGACATGAGATGGCGAAAACAAAAGCCGGATGCATTGCACGCCTTGCGACATGCAACGCATCCGGCTCCATCAATCAGCTCATGCCGATTCAGCGCATGAACGAGCGCGGAATCAGCAGAGATGCGGAAGTTCACTCAGCCTTCTCGGCGTCCTTCTCCTCGGCCTTCTCGGAGGCTTCGGCAGCGACGGCGGCAGCGGCCTCGGCAGCCTGCACGCTGGCCTCTTCCTCGGCCTTGGCTTCGTCCTCGACCTGTTCCTCTTCCTCGCCGAGGAACTTGCTCAGGTCCACGTCCTCGCCATCATGCTGGAACGTGACGGCGCGCATCGCGGCGAGCAGGCCCTTGGAGCGGGCGACTTCCTGGGCAGCGCCGGGCAACTGGCCGTTGCGCACCACGGAGCTGATGAACTGGTTGGGGTCCATGCCGTACTGCTGGGCGACGGACGCGAGGAAGTTGATGACGTCGCTCTGGGAGACCTTGACGTCGAGCTTCTCGGTGATGGCGTCGAGCAGGATCTGGTCGCGCAGCTGCTTCTCGGCCTGTTCCTCGGCCTCCTGCTTCTGCTCCTTCGTGGCCTTCTTCGGGTCGGCGACAACGGCACCAAGGTTCTGCTCGGTCAGCTTCTCCTTGAGGCCCTTGGGCACTGCGATCTCGATATCGCCTTCGAGCTTGGCGAGGAATGCATCGCGTGCCTCGGTGGCCTGACGAGCCTCGGCAACCTCGGCGCTATCCTTGCGCAGCTGCTCCTTGAACTCGTCGAGGGTGTCGTATTCCGACGCCTCGGTGGCGAATTCATCGTTGAGCTCAGGAAGCTGCTCTTCCTTGACGCTGTTGACCTTGACGGTGATCTGGGCCTTCTCGCCCTCATGCTCGCCGGCCTCAAGCGTGCCTTCGAACGTCGTCTCTTCGCCAGCGGAGAGACCGTCGAGGGCCT
>JAQXZM010000128.1 GCA_029227215.1 Bifidobacteriaceae bacterium
GCTGGGCTTGGGGCGGAACAGGTCGCGGCTGTCTCCCAGGAGCGGTGCGCCGTTCTTGTTGACGCCGCGCTTCGCGGTTCCGCTGGCCGCGGCATTGCTGGCAATGCTGCGGCCAGCGTCACGCGCGGAAGAAGACGCGGAAGAATCAACGCCCGCGACTGAGGAGACAGCGGGCACGTCTGCCCCATGCTGGGCTGCGTCTGTTCTCAGGGCGGAGGCGGTCTTCAGCCATACCGCATCGGAATGCTTCTCGATAAGCGACATGTTGCACCCTCCTTCTACTGCCGGGCTACGCTGTTGGCGATGACTGATGGTTACAGCCAGTGGAATCACTTACCGGTGGTTTTCAGCGCCGTCGCCGGCTTGAGCATGGGGATGAGGAACTTGCCGGTCCAGCTCTCGGGGCATTGCGCCACCTGCTCTGGCGTGCCCTGCGTCACCACGGTGCCGCCGCCTTCGCCACCTTCGGGTCCCAGGTCAATGATCCAGTCGGCGCATTTGATGACGTCGAGATTGTGCTCGATCACCACGACGGAATTGCCCTTGTCCACCAGGCCCTGGAGCACGCCGAGCAAGCGCCGGATGTCTTCGAAGTGCAGGCCGGTGGTCGGCTCGTCGAGGATGTAGATCGTGCGGCCGTCCGAGCGGCGCTGCAGCTCGGTGGCGAGCTTGACGCGCTGGCTTTCGCCGCCCGAGAGCGTCGTGGCGGGCTGGCCCAGGCGGATGTAGCCCAGACCCACGTCCACGAGGGTGTCGAGGTAGCGGGAGATCGACGGATACGCCTTGAAGAACTTCGCCGCCTCCTCGATCGGCATGTCGAGCACGTCGGCGACGGTCTTGCCATTGTACTTGACCTCGAGCGTCTCGCGGTTGTAACGCTTGCCGTGGCACGTCTCGCATTCCACGTAGACGTCCGGCAGGAAGTTCATCTCGATCTTGATCGTGCCGTCGCCATGGCAGGCCTCGCACCTGCCGCCCTTGACGTTGAACGAGAAACGGCCCGGCCCGTAGCCGCGCACCTGTGCCTCAGGCGTCTTGGCGAACAATTGGCGAATCTTGTCCCACACGCCGGTGTACGTCGCCGGGTTCGAACGCGGCGTGCGGCCGATCGGGTTCTGGTCCACATGGATGACCTTGCGCAGGTTGTCGATGCCTTCGACGCGCGTGTGCTTGCCGGGCACGATGCGTGCGCCGTTGAGCTTGTCGGCGAGCACCGGATACAGGATCTGGTTGATGAGTGTGGACTTGCCGGAACCGGAGACGCCGGTGATGCAGGTGAACACACCCAGTGGGATCTCGACCGTGAGGTTCTTCAGGTTGTTGGCGCGTGCGCCGACGACGCGCAGGCGCGGTCCGTTCTTCTTCACTGTGCGGCGTTCCTGCGGCACGGCGATTCGACGCCTTCCGGCGAGATAGTCGCCGGTGATGGACAGCGGCGCGTTGACGATGCCTTTGGCGGGGCCGGAGTATGTGATGACGCCACCATGCTCGCCGGCGCCGGGGCCGATGTCCACCAGCCAGTCGGCGGTCTCGATGGTCTCCTGGTCGTGTTCGACGACGATGAGGGAATTGCCCAGGTCGCGCAGGTTGTGGAGCGTCTCGATGAGCTTCTCGTTGTCGCGCTGGTGCAAACCGATGGACGGTTCGTCGAGCACATACATGACGCCCACGAGTCCAGAGCCGATCTGGGTGGCAAGACGGATGCGCTGTGCTTCGCCACCGGAAAGCGTGGCGGCGGCACGCGACAGGGTGAGGTATCCCAGACCCACGTCGTTGAGGAAGCCCAGCCGCGCGCGGATCTCCTTGAGAACCTCGGCGGCGATCTTCGCGGCGGCGCCTTCCAGATGCAGGTTGCGCGCCCACATCAGGCTATCGCACACCGGCATGTCGCACACGTCGACGATGGACTTGCCGTCCACCGTGACCGCGAGCACCTCGGGGCGCAGCCTCTTGCCCTGGCACACCTGGCAGGGCACTTCGCGCATGTACGACTCGTAGTACTGCTTCATCTGGTCGGAGTCGGTCTCGTGGTAGCGACGCATGAGCGAATGCACCACGCCCTCGAAGCCCGTGGAATACTCGCGTTCCCTGCCCCAGCGGTTGCGATAGTGCACCTGGACCTCGAAGTTATGGCCGTGCAGGATCGCGTCGCGCACCTTCTGGGGAAGGTCCTTCCAAGGCGTCTTGAGCGAGAAGCCCATCTCGTCGGCGAGCCCCTGGAGCAGATGCTCGTTGTATTCCTGCTGGGTCTTCGTCGCCGACCAGGGTTCGATGACGCCGTCTGCGAGGGACTTCTCGGGGTCTGACACGACGAGCTCGGGGTCGATCTCCAGGTTGTAGCCGATGCCGGTGCATGCCGGGCACGCACCATAGGGCGCGTTGAACGAGAACGTGCGCGGCTCGATCTCGTCGAGTTCGAGCTCGTGGCCGTTTGGGCAGCTGCGGTGTTCGGAGAACGGGCGGAAGCGCGCCGGGTCGTCGGAATCGAGGTCCACGAACTCGGCCGTCACCACCCCGCCGCTCAGCCTGAGCGCTGTCTCCACGGAATCGGTGAGACGCTGGCGCACGCCATCCTTGACGGCAAGGCGGTCCACGATCACATCGATATGGTGCTTGTGCGTCTTCGCGAGCTTGATCTCGTCGGAGAGCCGGTGCACTTCCCCATCCACGAGCACGCGGGAGTAGCCATCGGAACGCAGCTGGTCGAACAACTCGGTGAACTCGCCCTTGCGGCCCTTCACCACGGGGGCCAGCACTTGGAAGCGCGTGCCCGGCTCGTAGCCTAGGAGCGCGTCCACGATCTGCTGAGGCGTCTGCGCTTGGATCTCGGCGCCGCACTCAGGGCAATGCGGAACGCCGGTGCGGGCGAAGAGCAACCTCAGGTAGTCGTAGATCTCGGTGATGGTGCCCACCGTCGAGCGCGGGTTGCGGTTCGTCGTCTTCTGGTCTATGGAGACGGCGGGGCTCAGACCCTCGATGAAGTCGACGTCCGGCTTGTCCATCTGTCCCAGGAACTGGCGTGCGTAGGCCGACAGTGATTCCACGTACCTGCGCTGGCCTTCGGCGAACAGCGTGTCGAACGCCAGCGAGGACTTGCCGGAGCCCGACAGGCCGGTGAACACGACCATCTTGTTGCGGGGAATCGCCAGGTCCACGTTCTTGAGGTTGTGCTCGCGGGCCCCGCTGATGACGATCTTCTGGTCCGCGGGCAGGCGGGACAAGTCGTCGACCACCGCGCCCTTGGCGGTGTGCATGTGGAATTCATGGTCGCGTTCCATGCGGGCTCCTTCATGAAGCGGCTGAGCTTTCAGCCGGGGAGGCGGCTGCGGGGACAGTCTGCCGTTAATCTTCGTTCAGTATATTCCTCGAACAAATGTTCGACAAACTTCGCGTTGCGCGAACATTATCGGTCGCTGAGCGTATTCGTCCCGCATCCTCAGCTTGCCGTGTTCCCCTACTCGGTCTGCTCCGTCTGGTCGGCCTTCGCCGCTTCATCCGCCTCTGCGGCCAGCTGCGACACCAACTGGGCGAGCCTGGCGTTGCTGCCATCGTCCTCGATGGCGCGGCTGTGCTCCACCGGGGCGCCGTTGTCGTCATAGGTCTCGAAGCTCGTCACGAGCACCAGCTTGCTGATGCGGGAGCGTGCTCCTCCGGCAAGCACTTCCGTCACGCCCCGGCGGATCAGGAACGAGCGGGTCACGCCCAGCTCCTTGGCGCGTTTGTTGAGGCGTTCGAGCGTGCTTTTGGGGAGCTTGAAGGTGACGGTGGTGACCTCCTCATCGCGGCGTGGCGCATCCTGCCCGTCGTCCGGCTCGCCCAGTTCCCTGACCATCTTCGAATATTCAGCCATCGCCGATTGCCACTCCGTTTGCTCTGCACCAAGTACGCTGCCGCCGCCATCGCCGCGGACACGGCACATTATACAGAACCGTTCCCGTGCCACCCGGCGGATTCGCTCGTGGCGTGCCGATTCGCCGCCCGCTCCGGCGTGCCTACAATGGCGTGGTTCATTGGAGAATCACAAAGAATCGCATATGGAGAGGAAGCAATCATGGCAACCCCGTATAACGGCCAGCGGCCTGTGATCACGGTGCGCGACGCATCGTGCCGCATGGCGCCGGCATCGGCAGGGGCAGGTCCTGAATCCGCGAAGAACGGAGCCGGATTCGTGTTCCGCGGCATCGACCTGGACGTGCACCCTGGCGAAGTGATGGACTTGGTGGGCCCGTCCGGCGGCGGCAAATCAAGTCTGCTCACCTGCATCGCGCAACTCAATCCACGCGCCACCGCCACGCTCACGCTCGACGGCGCGGACGCCGGCAGCATGAGCGTGGAGCAATGGCGCACGAAGGTCGCCTATCTGCCGCAGAAAAGCTTCCTGCCTGGAACCACCGTGGCACAAGCCATCGCACTCCCCTACACGTTTGCCGCGCTCCACGGCGCCACGGCACCCACCGACGCACAGATCCGCGCCGCGCTCGACGCCGTGGGGCTTGCCGACGTGGAGCTCGCGCGCGACCCGCATGATCTGTCGGGCGGCCAGGCGGCGCGCGTCAGCATGATTCGCAGCATCCTCACCGCGCCCCGCGTGCTGCTCGCCGACGAGGTGGACGCCGGCCTCGACGACGACAGCGCCCGCCTCGTCGGCGCGTACATGGTTGACTTCGCCCATCGCACGGGCATGGCGATGATCCGCGTGCGGCATCGGCCGCCCGATGGCCTCGCCGACACGATCGCAACGCTTGCGAACGGCGCTCTCGCGGTGCGTCCCGCCGCCGAATCCGAAATGTCTGCGGCAAACGCCACCCCTGAGGCAAACGTCGTTACGGAAAGGAGCGCACGATGATGCAGAATCTGCTCGCGTCCACCATGGTCCAGGCGGCGCACGTCGCCCCCTCCACCGCTCCCCTCGCCGCGTCCTCCGTGGGCGTCACCTCACAGGACTCCTATGACATCGACCTGTGGGGCATGCTCATCGCCATCGCACTGGTCGCGGTCGCAACCCTCATCTCCGCCGTTGCCAAGCTCGGTGTCGAACGTTCGCTACCGGTCGCGGCGGCGCGCGCCATCGTACAGCTCGCCGCGATGGGCATCATCCTGCGGTGGGTCATCGAACAGGGCAGCTGGTGGTGGGTCGTCCTCCTCATGCTCGTCATGCTCGCCGCCGCCGTGCAGATCACGCTGTCGCGTGCGAAAAACGTGCCGAGCGGCCTGGCGCTCTCCATATTCCTCACGCTCGCCGCATCGATGATCACGATGGTGCTTGTGGTCGTGGAACTCATCGTGCGGCCCGTGCCGTGGTACTCGCCGCGCGTCATCCTGCCGCTCGCGGGCATGATGCTGGGCAATTCCGTCTCCGCGGTGGCGCTCGCCCTCAGTCGGTTCTTCGAAGACATGACGGAGCGACGCGACGAAGTCGAGACGATGCTCGCGCTCGGCGCCTCCCCGTGCGAGGCGAGCATGCCGTCCATCCGCTCCGCCATGCGCATGGGGCTCATGCCCACCGTCGCCTCGCTGGCATCTGCGGGCATCGTCACCATCCCCGGCATGATGGCGGGCCAGATCCTCGCCGGCAACGATCCGCTGACCGCCGCGAAATACCAGTTCGTGGTGCTCGCCGCCATCGCCGCCCTCACGATGGTCTCCGACGCATTGATCCTCCACCTGGTCTACGGTCGCTGCTTCACCGCCCTCCACCAATACCAGCCGATCGTGCCCCGCACCGCCAAGAACAAGAAGAAGTGATCACCGCGCCCAGCTTGGGGTTTCGTCCATCATTTGGCTCGCATTGAGTGGAAATGCTGTACACAACCCCAAGTTGGGTGCCTTTCGTTCCGCTCAGCTTGGCAAAACGGCCAGCATCCGGCCCGAGAACCGTGCAAATGCTGGACGCTACCCCAAGTTGGGCGCTGTCTCTGGACCCGCATGGGTCTTCGCGAAGGAAAAGAAAAAGCCTGCTGTCGCACCCATCTAGCGACAGCAGGCTTATCAATTACTGATGCCTTGCATCCAACAAACTAGTAAACGCGAAAGCGTTTCTCTCTCACATCTCCGAACCCGGCTAACTCTCTAAGCCTTGCGGCTTCTCCCCGAGCTTCCTTTCGGAACAACCTTCGTTTCGGAGAACGGTCCCTAAGCTTTTCGGCTTTGTTTACCGTTTGCAAGATAGAGTGTAACTCTCATGCGTTCGCGACACGCCGAAGCTGTTCGATTTTATCCGTCTTTTCCCACGTGAAATCCGGATCCGTTCGACCGAAGTGGCCATAAGCCGCTGTTTTTCGATATATCGGACGCCGCAGGTCCAGCTGTTCGATGATGGCAAGCTGACGCAGGTCGAAGGTCTCCTCCACCGCTTTCTGGATGCGTTCGCGCGGCACGGTCTCGGTGCCGTAGGTCTCGATGTCCACGCTCACCGGCCGGCCCACGTTGCGGAAGTAGCCCAGCGACACCTGCACGCGCCGCGCCAGGCCCGCCGCCACGATGTTCTTCGCCACCCAGCGCGCCGCGTAAGCAGCGGAACGGTCGGGTTTGCGCGGGTCCTTGCCGGAGAACGCGCCGCCGCCGTGCGCCGCGAAGCCGCCGTAGGTATCCACCACGATCTTGCGTCCGGTCAGTCCCGAATCGCCCTGCGGGCCGCCCGTGTGGAACTCGTTCTTGTTGATGAGCACGTCCAGGTCGTCATGCGCGATGTTCGGGAACGTGGCGAGCACGGGGTCGAGTACCTTCTCGCGCACCTCGCGGCGCACATCCTCAAGCGAGATCTCAGGCGAATGCTGCGCGGAGATAAGCACATGGCGGAACGCCACGGGGCGCAGGTCGTCCGTGTACTCCACCGTCACCAGCACCTTGCCGTCTGGGCGCAGCTGCGGGATGATGCCGTGCTTGCGCACATACGCCAGGCGTTCGGCGATGCGGTTGGAGGCATAGACCGGCAGCGGCATGTACGCGTCCGTGTCGTCGTTCGCATAGCCGATCATGATGCCTTGGTCGCCGCCGAGTTCGTCGAACGCCTCCTCCTTGTTCGAGAACCGTTTGTAGTCGCCGAGGTTGCCCTGAGGGCCGTTGAGAATACGCGGGCGGATGTTGTTGATCACGCCGCATCCATCCGGGTCGATGCCGGATTCGGCGGTCGTGTAGCCGATGTCACGCAGCGCCTGGCGCACGATGTCGACGTGGTCGAGCACCTGTGGCACGCTCACCTCGCCTTCGACCACCACGAGGCCGTCCTTCGCGGTGGTCTCCACGGCGACGCGGGAATCAGGGTCGAGCGCGAGATAGGCATCGAGAATGGAGTCCGAGACGATGTCGCACACCTTGTCGGGATGGCCTTCGGTCACGGCTTCCGATGAGAGGAATCTTGGCATTGCTCTCTTCTTTCTGTTGTTGTGTTGTGGTTGATGTTTGGGAAGGATTGGTCGGGAAAAATAGTTTGGGAAGATAATTGTTTGAAAAGATGTTTGGCTGAAAGCATGATTCGCCGAAAGGATGATTGGCGGTGAGACGATTGGCTGGGCCAATCACTCGATCGGTCGCTGCCAATCGGCCTACTTCCCTGCCACGATGGCGACGTAATTGCCGGACTTGTAGCCCGTCACAGGATCCTGTGGCTCGTCGTCGCTGTACGGCGGGTTCACGGTGACGGATTGCCAGAAGCCGAAGCGCGTGAACCCCACGCCGCGCAGTACGTCCACATACCAGGGGATCTCGTGCCAGTACGGCTTGTAGGAATGTTGCGCCACGTTGAAGAAGGCGGTGCCGGCGAGCAGCGGCTCCACAAGGTCGTCGGGCAGGTTCGCCTCCTGGCGCAGGCGCAGCACGATGCCGAGCGCGGATTCCGCGGGCACATCGGTGAGCACGAGGCGGCCGCCGGCTGAGAGTGCGTTGAGATTGCGTGTGAACGTCTCTGCAATCTCGCCGTCGGGGATGAAGCCGAACGACGAGCCGTTGTACACGATCGTGTCGTATGGCGCCTGCGCATAATCGAAGCTTTGCGCGGTGGCGGTGATGACGTCGAGCCCCTTGGCACGTGCCTCGCCACCGAGCGCCTGCGACGGCTCGACGTTCTGGAACGTGCGGATGCCATAGCGTTCGGCAAGCAGCGTCTCGAAAATGCCGCTGCCCACGCCGACCGACAGGATCTTGCCAGGGTCGGCGCCCTCCCCCTCTGGCTGTGTGGTGAGCGCCTTGTGAAGCAGGCGCAGGCGCGATTCGTAGATGTTCGAGCGCACGCGCTGCGTGTCGTCGAGAATCGTGGCGGTGTGCGCATACAAGTCTGTGGTTGCGATTGCCCTTGAGACACCATTGTGGTTCGTGTTGCTGCTAAGGGTGATTGAGGCGCGGCCGAAATCCGTATTGATTGGTGTTGCGTTAGTGGTCATATGTTCCCCTGAGGCTTGGTGGTGGAATTGCACATCATTCGTCTGCGGGGAACGTTCAGACGAGTAGCTGAGGCGCTGGGTGATGTTCCGGTTGGTGCATATCGGAATAACCGGCCTGCCAGGAATGCTGCTAGCTGGGAATACCGGTATTCGCTCTGTGCGGCACCGCCGTGCGCTTCGTTGTGCACTAAGGTATGGCCGCTCGCCGTTCGACACACTGGGGTCGTTCGAGACACTGTTTAGAGACGTTGATAAGCAAAAATGATGGCGGAGAACAATGATGGCGGGGCACGGTTCGTTCCGTGCCCCGCCAGATGAAAGGCGTCATGCGCAATGTGGAATGACGCACTGCTGAGGATTGAATTCCTGCGGATCAGCGTTGTGCAAGAATCATCCCGCGGATCATCGCAAGGATCATCGCAAGCGTCATGCGCAATGGGAAAGCAATGCCGCTACTCCTCCGCCACGAGGTCGAGGTAATCGTCGTTCCACAGGTCCTCGTCGCCATCGGGCATGAGCAGCACGCGCTCCGGGCTGAGCGCCTCCACCGCACCCTCGTCGTGGGTGACGAGCACGATCGCGCCCTCGTACTTGGCGATGGCCTTGAGGATCTCGTCGCGCGAAGCGGGGTCGAGGTTGTTCGTGGGCTCGTCGAGAAGCAGCACGTTCGCACGGCTCGTCACCAGCGTCGCCAGCGCAAGGAGCGTCTTCTCGCCGCCGGAGAGCACGCCGGCGGGTTTCATCGCGGCATCGCCGGAAAACAGGAACGAGCCCAGGATCGAACGCGCCTGCGTGTCGTTGAGTTCTGGCGCCACGTGCTGCAGGTTTTCGAGCACCGTGAGCGAATCGTCCACGGTGTCGTGCTCCTGGGCGAAGTAGCCGATCTTCGCGCCGTGGCCGTAGATGACCTCGCCGGTGTCCGGCGTCTCCTCGCCCGCCAGGATGCGCAGCGTCGTCGTCTTGCCGGCGCCGTTGTAGCCCAGGATCACCACGCGCGAGCCCTTGTCGATGGCGAGGTTGATGCCGGCGAACACGATGTTGCTGCCATAGGCCTTCGAGATGTCCTTCGCCATGATCGGCGTGCGGCCGCACGGAGCGGGTTCGGGGAAGCGGATGTCCGCCACCTTCTCCTTGCGCTGCGCCTCCTGGGTGCCTTCGAGCAGCTTCTCGGCTCGGCGCATCATGTTTTGCGCGGCGACGGCCTTCGTCGCCTTCGCATGAAGGCGGATGCCCTGCTTCATCAGGCGTTCGGCCTTCTTCTCGGCGGCCTCGCGTTCGCGGCGGCGGCGTTCCTCATCCACCACGCGCTGGTGCAGGTACGCCTTCCATCCCATCGAATACATGTCGATCTGCGCCAGCTGCGCGTCAAGGTGCCACACCTTGTTGACCACCTCGTCGAGCAGCTCGGTGGAGTGCGAGATCACGAGGAACCCGCCCTCGAAGCTCTTCAGGTAGCCGCGCAGCCATTCGATGGAATCCGCGTCCAAGTGGTTCGTCGGTTCGTCGAGGATCAGCGTATCGGCATCGGAAAACAGGATGCGTGCCAGCTCGATGCGCCGGCGCTGGCCGCCGGAGAGCGTGCCGAGCGTCTGCTTGAGCACTTCCTGCGACAGCCCCAGCGACTCGCCCATCTTGATGGCCTCGGACTGGGCCGCGTAGCCGCCCGCCGCATCGAAGTCCTGCATCGCCTTGTCGTAGCGGCGCATGGCCTTCTCCATCACGTCCGGGTCGGGGTCGGTCATCTCCTTCTCCGCCTTGCGCATGCGGGTGATGATGCTCGCGATGTCGCGCGCGCTCATCACGCGGTCGAGCGCCGTCTGGTTCGGGTCGGCTGCGTGGGTGGATTGCGGCAGGTAGCCGAGCTTGCCGGTGACGCGCACTTTGCCGCCCGACGGCAGCATGTCGCCGGTGATGACGCGCGTGAGCGTGGTCTTGCCTGCGCCGTTGCGCCCGACGAGGCCGATCTTGTCGCCTTTCGTCACATGGAAGTCAGTGGGCTTGAGCAACTGCCGTGCTCCGATGCGGATTTCCAACTGTTGCGCCTCGATGGGCATGCGCTCCTCCTGACATATGGACGATTCTGCCGGCCGATGGGCCGACTGCCCATCATACCAATCCCCATCCCTGAGCAGTTTGCAGCGGGGCAGGCTGTGGGCGCGGATGTCTAATTGGCTGGGGCCGCGCCTAGGGTCTCGGCTGAGGCCGCCTAACGTCTTGACCGATGCCGCCTAACGTCCGTCTTCGGCGCACGATTGCGGGGGCGCCGAAGACGGACGGTAGGAGCCGGGATTTGGGGGGCGTAACGTCCACATTCGGCGCGCCTTGAATGCGGCGCCGATTGCGGAAGATGGGAGACGGAAAAACAGGGTTGTAACGTCCGTAATCGGCACGGGATTGAGGAGGCGCCGATTGCGGAGGCTTGAGCCCCGATTTACGCGGGTCAAACGTCCGTCTTCGGCGCGCGATGCTTCCATCACCGGACGTGAGGCATCGAACAGATTCTGTAAATCGAACAAATTGTGATGGAATTGTGGTGGCGACACGGTTGGCTAGGCATTACTATGGTGAATGGATTCGAGAGGCGCATCGAACGATGATGTTTCGGTGCTGGCCGCCCGCGTCTGGAAGAGTTAACAGGATAGACCAGTAAGCGCAAGCTAGGGAGAAGGCAACGATATGTCGTTCTATTCCGACCAAGCGCAGGAGCATTTGGAGCCTCTTGCCGAACGAATGAGGCCGCGCAGGCTTGAGGATGTGATGGGTCAGGAGGAGGTCACCGCACCGGGCTCGCCACTTCGCCTCATGGCACAGCGCACCACCTCCAGCACCATCGCCATCCCGGGCGCCGCCCTGCTGTACGGCCCTCCTGGAACAGGCAAGACCACCCTGTCGCAGCTCGTGGCGCAGGATTCGGGCCGCCATTTGATGAAGCTTTCCGCCGTGAACCTGCATACTGACGACCTCATCGCCACGCTCGCCACGATCTCCCGCCTGCGCCGCCGCCATGAGGAATGCATCCTGTTCGTCGATGAGGTGCATCGCATGCCTCGCGACCAGCAAGACATCCTGCTGCCGGTGATCGAGAAGCGCATGATGGACTTCATCGCCGCCACCACCGAGCCGCCGAGCAGCTGCCTGGCGCCTGCACTCCTCAGCCGTTGCGTGATCGTGCATCTGCACAAGCTCAGCTACGAGAATCTTGAGGAGATCCTCGACCGCGCTTGCGTGGACGAACGCGGCCTCAAGGGCGCTGTGCGCCTGGACCCGGAGGCCCGCAAGCTCATCATCGTGAGCAGCGGTGGCGACGCCCGTCGTGCCCTCACCACGCTGGAAGCGGCGGCGTCCCGTGCGATCGCCACCGTGAGCGATGGGCACGTCTCGATCCTCAAGCCGGATGATGTGCGCGCCGTCGTCTCCGACATGGCGAGCTACAGCCTCGAAGACCAGAACAACATGGCCAGCGCCTTCATCAAGTCGATGCGCGGTTCCGACCCGGACGCCACCGTGTACTGGGCGACGCGCATGCTCGACGCCGGTGAGGATCCGCGATTCCTCGCTCGCCGCGTGGTCATCACCGCCGCCAAGGACGTGGGCATGGCGGATCCTGCCGCTCTTCGCACTGCGGTGAGCGCGTGGGAGGCTGTGGAACGCCTGGGCATGCCGGATGCCCGCACGTCTTTGCTGGAGGCTGCCGTCTACGTTGCCGTGGCCCCGAAGTCCGATTCGATTTTCGAGGCGGCGAAGGCTGCCTCCGACGACATTCGCATCAACGGCATGCGCGGCGATGTGCCGATGTATCTGCGCACGCCGATGGACGACGAGCAGCAGAAGGAAGGCGAAGGCAACGGATACCTCAATCCACACGACTACGGCGGCTTCGTACAGCAGAGCTACATGCCCGAGGGCGTGGGGCGCCGCGTGTACTACAAGCCGAAGGACGCCGGCATGGAGCACCAGCTCATCGGTTGGGTGGATTCGCTGCGCAAGTTCAACGATGGCGAAGCTGCCGATGGCGGTACCGCTGCGGCGGGAACCGCTGAGGTGACCGGGGCTGCTTCTGGTACAGCTAGTGGTACTACGAATGGCGCAGCCGATGATGGCGCCACTGGCGATGGTACAGGTGATGGTAATGGCGGCAATGACAGCAATGGCAACGCCGCCCCTGCTGATGTGCAGGGCGCTGCTGCTCAGAATGCCGCTGGTGCTGTGAACCCGAGCGATGCCAATTCCGATGCAGCGAATGCGGATACCGCAGACTCCACGCCTACGGTATCCAATACCATGAACTCCACGATGGGGGGTTCTGCCGCTTCGGTCGCTGTGGATTCGGATTTCGCAGATGCACCTGCTGCTGACTCCCCTGTTGCGAACTCCCCTGCCGATACCGCGAACTCCAGGCCTGTTGATTTCGCCAGCGCCGAGACGCCGCGTGCACGTCACGCGCAGCCTGGTCAGGTGTCCGACCATGTGGAGGAGGTTGCCTAGGCGATTTCGCGCACGACGCGGCATTGTTGTTCGCGCCGAGAAACCGCATTAATGGTCCCCATCGAGAAACGGCATGGTATGGCTCGTACAATTTTGAGAGTCATGCCATGCCGTTTTTTGTTGCAGGTGAATCTTCGGCGTGGTGAATTCCCTGCGTGGTGGGCTTTGTTTGGTGTGACCACAGTGCGGTGGCTTCGATGCGGTGAATCATTTGCGTCGATCCACGTTACCCATTCGTGGCAGCGTCGCACAGCGGTCTCAACGGCATCGCGCACGTTCCGCGGCAGTGTACGGCAGTGTATCGTGGCATTCATGAGTTCCGATACTTCCTCCCTAGTTTCCGCCTCCGCTCCGGTCGATCGCGAT
>JAQXZM010000129.1 GCA_029227215.1 Bifidobacteriaceae bacterium
CACACGCTGCACCGCCCCAGCCATTTTGCTTCTCAGCGATTTTTCACATGTCAAGCACGATAGACACAATCATGCAGATCCCCAGGTCTGGGTCTCGACCCACAACTGTGCCTGCATCTGCTGTGCCCGCATCTGGCCTACGCCTCTGCTGTGAAGCCTATGCCTGTGCCTGGCTCTGCACCGTGTCGTCTACTCAGTGCCGCCCTACTCAGTGCCGCCCTGCCTGGCGCCGCCCTGCGGCACGATGAGCTTGCATGCGTAGTCCACGGCCTCCTCGGGGTCGTCCGTCACCTTGAACAGCTGCGGGTCGAGCGCGGAAATCATGCCGCGGCGCTGCAACGTGCCGGTGATCCAGTCAAGCAGCCCGCTCCAATACTCGGAATCATAGAGCACCACGGGCATCTTGGCGGTCTTGTGCGTCTGCACGAGCGTGAGGCACTCGAACAGCTCGTCCATCGTGCCGAAGCCGCCCGGGCACACGATGATGCCGGAGGAGTACTTGACGAACATTGTCTTGCGCACGAAGAAGTAGCGGAAGCTCATGCCGAGGTTCACATACGGGTTGATGCCCTGCTCGTGCGGCAGCTCGATGCCCAGCCCCACGGACACGCCATCGGCGAGCGCCGCTCCCCTGTTGGCCGCCTCCATGATGCCGGGGCCGCCGCCGGTGATGACCGCGACGCCCCTGCTGGCCGCCATGCCGCCCATCTTCTCGGCTGCGATGTAGTCAGGCGTATTGCGCTTGACGCGGGCGGAACCGAAAATCGAGATTGCGGGGCCGAGCTCTGCGAGCGCGCCGAAGCCGTCCACGAATTCCGCTTGGATGCGCAGCACGCGCCACGGGTCCATGTGGAGCCAGTCGGTGGATGCCTCGCCGTTGAGCAAGTGGCCGCTCGTCGTGCCGTCGGTGGGGATCATCTGGCCGCGGAACAGCACCGGGCCGCGCCGGTAGCTGTTGCCGAGGGGCGATTCGCCACCATCCTGCTGCCTCTTGTCGCGATCGAGCACGCCCGGATCTTCGAGCGTCGCCGGCGTGATGTTCGCATCCTGTGCCCACGGCTCGCCGCTGCCATTCTGGTTTTCGACGGTGTCGGCTCCCTCTGCCGTCTCATTGCCGGTCAGTTCTTCGGTGAGCTTGTCCGCTTCGTCCGGGACTCCCCCTTGGGCGTTGGCATCCGCCGTGCCCGCCCACACGCCGCCGTTCTCATCCGCGGTGTAGCGTCGAACAAATCTGTTCATTATCACTGTTACTTTCTGTTTTGATTATCTCTTTCCTTCCCCATCTTAGGTCATCGCAGCCGTTCAGCGCCCTGCGAAAAATGAATTGTTGGGGCCATTCGCGCCAGCACAGTGACAGCATGATGACAGCGCGATGAACACCGGGCAGACGAAACGGCGGGTGACGGAGCAATCATTCCGTCACCCGCCGTGTATTGCGATCGGATACCGTCTGCTGCGGTTGGATGGTGCGTGTGCATGCCCAGAAGCACACACCGCCGTACCATCCGCCGCACCATCCGATGCGCTGTCAGCTGAGCACAGTCAGCACGATCTCCTCCCGTTCACTCACCATCCGCATCGTCCGAATCATCCGTCACATAGTCGTCGGCAGATTCGCCGGCGTTCTTCATCTCGGTGCCCACCGCGGCGGCGGAGGTCTCCACATACGGGAACGCGGGCGTGCCGTCCACGTGCGACATATCGCGCAGCTCGGCGGCATCCTCGGCGGAGGGCTTCACGGCCTTGGCGCGGCGCTCGGCGGCAGCGCGGGCGTAGCGGCGCGACTGCGCGGAGAGCAGGCATGCCGAGATCACAGCGGAGACGATGGACCCCAGCAGCACGCCAAGGCGTGCCTCGCCGGAGAGTTCGGAGTTCTTGAACGCCAGCGTGGCGATGAGGAACGACACGGTGAAGCCGATGCCGCATGCGGTCGACATCGGGAACAGGTCGCGCACGCGCAGCCCCTTCGCGAGCTTCAGACCGCACAGGTGCGTGGAGATCCACGTGACGAGCATGACGCCGGCGGGCTTGCCGATGACGAGTGCGAGCGCGATGCCCATGACGACCGGCGAGAGCAGGATCGCGGGGCCGGAGGCATCGATGTGGATGCCGGTGGCGAAGAGCGCGAAGATAGGCAGGGCGAGCAGAGCGGAGAACACATTGAGCTTGTCGTAATAGCGCTCGGCGCGCGGCTCCTCCTCGCCGTGGATCGTGTTGGCGGGCGTGAGCAGGCCCACGAGCACGCCGGCGAGCGTGGGATGGATGCCGGCCTTGAACATCATGACCCAGGCGAGGATGCCATCGAGCGCCACAAGTATCCACGGCACCTTCGTCATGCGCACAAGCACCGCCCAGATGACCGCGCACACCGCGACGCCGAGGAACCAATACCACTGGTTGACGGACGAGAAGAACACGGCGATGAGGATGATGCCCAGCAGGTCGTCGACGGTGGCGAGCGTCATGAGGAACGCGCGGATGGCGCCCGGCAGCGCCTTGGCGAAAAGCGCAAGGATGGCGAGCGAGAACGCGATGTCGGTGGCGGTGGGCACGGCCCAGCCTTGCGCCACTTCGCTGAACGGGTGCGTGGTGTGGTCACCGATCACCTCGTTGCCCACGCCGCCGGGGCCGAACTGCGAGAACAGCTTGGAAACGCAGATGTACACCACGGGCGGCACCATCATGCCACCCACGGCGGCGAGCATCGGTACCGCAGCGGCCTTGGGGTTCGACAGCGACCCGGTGGTGAGCTCTTGCTTGAGGTCGAGGCCCACGCACAGGAAGAACAGCGTGAGCAAGCAGTCATGCGCCCATTCGGAGATGGAGAGGTAGAAATCCGTGTTCGGAATGCCGAGCTTGATTTCGGAGAAGTGCAGGAACGCCTCGCTCGTGAACGGCAGATTCGCAAGCAACAGGCCCGTGAAAGCGAAGACGAGCATGATGACGCCGCTCGATCTGTCGGAGGATGCCAATCGGTGAAGTCGTGCGCCGATGCTCATTTTCTCGCTGCTGCTCATGCTGCCCTTTCCGCCGGCGTTCACGGCGCGAGATCGCAACTCGCTGTGGAACGCATGCTGTTTTCGTTGGTGGATGATGTGTGCCCGGCAGCGCGCGGCATGCGAAACACACCGCCGCACGCCTTCGTGGAATGATTTCCATCGTATGCGGTGTGTGTGTCTTGCGCATAACGAACGTGAGAATCTGCCCGGCTCGTGAAATTGCACCGCACGGCGGGAGATTCTGGCAGATCCTCACGGGCGACGGAGGGCCGGAATTTCTTGCATTGCTGCGGACCCCTCGTGCGACACGCCGATATTTGCCATCACGGGAATGCCGACGTATTATTTCAAACCGTTGTGAGCAATCACAGCGTTGCGCCAGTAGCCCAATGGATTAGAGCAGCTGACTACGGATCAGCAGGTTGCAGGTTCGAATCCTGTCTGGCGCACAAGCAATCCGCGGTTCGCCGCGGATTTTTTGTTTTCCGCGCACCGTTTTCCGCGCACCGCTTTCCGTGCCTTCCCGACGCATCATTCCGCCCGCACCAACCACTACCTCAAGTTCGGCGAATCAAACCATGCCGGACTTGGGATAATGTCCCGCATTCGCGGCGGATTTTCGTGAAATGATGACCGTTGCCCCAAGTTCGGCGGATTGAGACACGCCGTTTTGGTGAATTCTTGGTGACGTGGTTATTATGTGTGAGTTGCCGATAAGGAAACGGTACATGGCGATGCGTGCATCGCTTATGGAACTCCTTCAAGCAGCGTTGCGCCAGTAGCCCAATGGATTAGAGCAGCTGACTACGGATCAGCAGGTTGCAGGTTCGAATCCTGTTTGGCGCACAAGGAAAGCCCGGAACCGCATGGTTCCGGGTTTTTCAATTCTTGTGCGGATTGTCTCCACCACCGTTCAGCGCCATCGGTTCAGCTCTGTGCGGGTCCTCCTTCACAGTTCAGCGCCATCGTGACGCAATCAGTTGCAGCTCAATCATGCGCGCGCATGCGTTCAGCCGCGCAGGTGTCCACGCTTACACCGTCCACGCTCACACCGTCCCATGCTCACACGGAGGTGAGGTCGACGGAGCTGGCGTCCCCGCCCGTGGAAGCGGCGATGATGGCGATGACGATCTCCAGGGCCACCCATCCGATGCGGAAGAACAGCAGGGCGCGCGAATAGTTCTTGAGGTTCAGGTTGTCGGCCTTGATGGAGTAGTAGATATCCATGATGATCCCGACAATCGGAATGAGGTACAGCACCGTGTAGCCCACATAGTCGAGCACGGAAAGAGGCCTCAAGCGCTGAGGCAAATCCGCGGCGTCAAGGACCGAATCGAAGAGCGCGCCCGGATTGCCCTGGATCATCTGGGTCTGTGGCATCTGACCTTGGGGCATGGGCGGCATCTGCTGCCCCATCGGTTGCCCCTGCCCCATCGGCGCCTGGTACGCGGCCTGGTACGGCTGCTGGGACGGATACTGCGGCTGCCTCGTGGACTGGTAGGAAGCGCTCTGGTACGGCGAATTCTGATATGAGGATTGCGCCTGGTATGCGGACTGCGCATACCTCTGCTGATAGTTCGGCTGATACGACGGAGAAGACGGCGACTGCTGGTTCGGATACTGCTGATATGACTGCTGGCCGGCACCGCGCGAAGACGCGCCATACGGCTGGTTCCCCGCATCTGCAGTGCCAGGTGCGGCACCGGTGGCGGAATCCGATATTTCGTCTGCCATAAGGTCTCCTATCGTCTGCCTTTATGTGCCATCGTAGCAGCACGGCCGCGGCATCGCGGCTACGCCGCACCGCCTTCACATGCTGATGCGGTCGAGCGGCATCGCCGAATCGATGGGGAAATCGAGCGGCGACGGAGCCACGCCCGCCTGCACGAGGTTCGAGCCGAGCATCGCCACCATCGCGCCGTTGTCGGTGCACAGCGCGATGCGCGGGATGCGCACGTCCACGCCCGCCTTGCGGCCGGCGTCGGCGAGCGCCGCGCGCAGCTGCGAGTTCGCGGAGAAACCGCCGCCCACGATGAGCGTGTGGGAATCGAACTGCCGGCATGCGTTGATGGCCTTGCGGCTGAGCACGGTGGCAACGGAATGCGCGAGCGACGCGCACACGTCGTCGACGGGCACGTCGAGGCCCTGCGCACGGCGGTTCTCCACCCAGCGGGCGACGGCGGTCTTGACGCCGGAGAAGCTGAAGTCATACGGATGCTCGGCACCTGCGCGCCCCTGGGTGAGGCCCATCGGCACCTTGAGCGCCATGGGGTCGCCGTTCTGGGCATGGCGGTCGATGTGGGGGCCGCCCGGGTACGGGAAGCCCAGGAGCCGGGCGACCTTGTCGAAGCACTCCCCCGCCGCGTCGTCAAGCGTGGTGCCGACGACCTGCACGTCGGTGGCGATGTTGCGCACGCGCAGCAGCGACGTGTGCCCGCCGGAGACGATGAGCGCGAGCGTGTCGTCGGGAAGGTCGCCGAATTGCAGTTGCGTGACGCCCACATGGCCGATGACGTGGTTGATGCCGTAAATCGGCTTGCCGGCGCTCCATGCGAGGGACTTGGCGCCGGAGACACCCACGGCGAGGCAACCGGCGAGGCCAGGGCCTGCGGAGACCGCGATGGCATCCACGTCGGAAAGGTTCATCTGGGCGTCCGCCAAGGCCTTGGAGACGACCGGCACGAAGCTTTCGGCATGGGCGCGGCTGGCGATCTCGGGAATCACGCCACCGTAGCGGGCGTGCTCGTCCATCGAGGAGGCGACGACGTTGCTCAGCAGCTGCCTGCCGCGCACCACTGCCGCGGCGGTCTCGTCGCATGTGGACTCGATGCCGAGGATCACCGGACCGTCGCCCGGCGTCTGCTCGGTCTCCACTCCCTGCGGGGCGGTCTGGGTATCGATGCTTTGTGTCATGTCAATCATTCCTCGGTGGTGTGAGTTTCAACGCTGTCCGTTCCAGCGGTGCGAGTCAGAGCGATGCCTGTCGTGGCGGTGGCGCCCTGGTGCGGCACGGTGAAGCCGACGACGCGGGGCTTCAGGTCAAGCGCCATCGTGTAAGCGTCCTTGTTCTCGGGTTGGTAGTAGTGGCGGCGCAGGCCGATGCGGTAGAAGCCGAGCTTGCGGTACACCGCGAGCGCCGGCTCGTTGTCGGTGCGTACTTCGAGCAGCATGCGCTGGGCGCCGGTGGTGTGCGTGGCGTCGTCAATGAGCGCGGTGAGCAATGCGGTGGCGATGCCCCGGCCTTGGCTTTCGGCAACCACCCCGATCGTCATGAGCTCGGCGTCGTCGCCATCGAACCAGTAACCGGCGTACCCGCGCACTTCGCCGCCGGTAGTATCACCATCATCGGCATCGCCATCCTCGATGATGCCGTTGCTGCTCGCAACATCCGCGATTGCGCAGGCATCATCGGGTCCGACGCTCACCAGATAGCGGCGGTTGGGGGCGTGGAATTCCTCGTCCAGCATCGCACGGCTCCAGGCACCGGGTCCGAACAGTTCGCTTTCGAGATCCGCCACCCGGTCGAGGTCGGCATCGGTCATGGGCCGTATCGTCATCGCCGCATCACCTCCGTTGGGTGCTCTGCGCATCCTGGGATGCGGCAGCCTGTGCATTCTGATGCGCGCGTGTCGGCGCCACGCTCTGTGCCGCGGTCTGTGCCGCGGCCTGCCCCAACGCCTCGGCATGCACCTGGGCATTGCGTTCCATGTGCGCCTCGTGATTCGGCTCGTCGGTCACGTGTTTGAGCGGCGCCGGGTCGGTCACATCCGGGCGGCGCAGATACAGCGGCTCGCTCGAGCACGGATCGCCGACAGCATGGTGCGCCACGGCGAGCTGGGCAAAGATGCGCGGCCCCTGCTCCCCCGCTGCATACAGGCAGGATTCGTCATGCAGGTCGCCCAGCGCCACGATGCCTTGGAACGACGAGAAATAGCGCTTGGCGCCGGTGCCGCACACATCCACCACGATTTCGCCCCCTTCGGGTGCATCGCGACGGTCGAGCCATTCGTTCACCTTGTGGGCGATGGTGCCAGCGGAGGCGATGTCCATGCTGAGCAGCACGCGCGGTGTCGCCTCGCCTGGCACCATTTCGTAGAGCGCGTAATACAGCTGCTTGCGGCGGGCGTCATTGACGGCGAGCGTCACATGCCGCCTGCCGTCCGGCTGCTGGTTCGCGGCGAGCCATGCCGCCTGCGGTTCAAGGACGTTTTGCCCCAGCAGTTCGGCACCGGTGGCGTATGCCATGGCGCGCGCCGCCACGATGCCGGCACGCAGCCCAGTGAACGGGGCGGGCCCAGTGCCCACTACGATGCGGCGGATGCCGGCAGGCTTGAGCCCTGCTTCCGCCACGACCTGGCTGATGGCGGGCTCGAGCTTCTCCACATGCGAGCGCGAATCCGGCTCGTAATGCGGTTCGTGCCCCACCACCGCCACGGTGGCGCCGAATGACGTGTCGATGACGAGCGTCGGCACGTCGTTCGGCATGCCAGCGATGTTCGCACCAGCATTCGCGACATCATTCCTAGCGATTGCATCATCACTCATGTTTCGTGGCCTTCGATCCTTCTGCTTCTCACGTCTGTGATGTCTGTATGTCTGTATATCTGTATGTCTGCCCGCCAGCTCAGGCTCGGCCAACGGCATCGCGCAATGGGGTTTCGATGGCGTGTGCAAGGGCCGGTAACCGGTCGGCGCATCCAACGGCATGGAACGTCACGGTGCGGGTGCCGGCGCTGGTGAGCGTGACATCCGGCGACGCGCTGACAGCAGCCTGCACTGTGGGGGCTGCCGAGCGGTCGATCGTGACCTCCCAACGGGTTTCGGCAAGCTCCGCCGCCATCGCGCTGCCCCATTCGATGAGCACCACGGTGCCGGGGCCGGGGTCTTCGAGTTCCTCGTCGAGCCCCAGCGATTCCAGCTCGTCCATGAGGCGGCTCGCAGCCACCTGGGGCTGGTCATCGGAGCCGGGAAGCCGGTAGGCGTCCACATGCACGAGATGCGCCGGCGAACCATCCGCGAAGTGTCCCTCGAGGCTTCTCGCGATGGTGAAGGTGGGCGACACCACCTGGCCGTTCACATGGAGCCCGGCACCGAAGCCTTGGGCGAACGTGGTCTTTCCGGCCCCCAACGGGCCGGAAAGCACCACCACGTCGCCTCCATGCGCCACGTGCGCCGCTGCAGCGCCCAACGCTTGCATGGCGGCAGCGGTCGGCGCCGCGACGGTCAGGGAGTCCTGCGTTGCCGTCATCGTCATGCCGTTCATGCCGCTCATGCCGTTCGCACTGTCAATGCCGTCATCGATGCTCGTTGCCATCAGTACGTCCTTCCCCCGGCCATGCCCACACCGGCAAAGCCATTGCCTGCCATGCCTGCGTTCGCCATGCCCATGCCCTGCTGCGTGGCGCCTTTCGCGGCGATGCATTCGATGGCGCATTCCAGCGCGTAGACCGGGTCGCCGCCGTTCGATTTGCATTGTTGATCGGCCTTGGCGAGCGCTTCGAAGCACGCCGCCATTCCCGGGCCCGTCCACCCGCGCAGCTGGCCGCGGGCGCGGCTGAGCAGCCAGCCGGGCACGCCAGCCTCCTGTTCGGTGATGGTGCCGGCGTTGACGGCGGCGGCCTTGGCGAGCGTGCGCATCTTCGAGGCGAGGGCTCCGATGATGGCGATGGGCACGATGCCCTGCTCCACGGCGGAACGCATCGTCACGATGGCACGCGGCGCGTTGCCGGCGATCGCCAGGTCGGCGACTTCGAAGCCCGTGGTCTGCGGGTCGCCGGTCATGTACTCGTTCACGCGGGCGAGCGTCATCGGCTCGTCGTCGAAGTCCGAGCACAGTTGCTCGCACATCGCATACAGTTCGCCCGGGTTCTCGCCCATCACGGACGCCAGTTGCTGCGCCGCTCGCACGTCGATGTGGCGGCCGAGCGATTCGAAGCGCTGCCGCACGAAGTTCACCCGCGCCTGGGGCTTGTCGAGCTGGGGAATCTCTTCCCGCCAGGCACCGGCCTTGACGAGCGCGTCCACCACGCCTTTGCCTTTCTGCCCGCCGTTGTGACGGCAGATGACGATGGCGTCGGGATCGTGGGGGCGTTCCATGAGGGTCTTCGTCGCCTCGACGAGCCCTTGGGCGAACTTGGGGTCGGCGTCCTGCAAATCGGTGATGACGACGATGCTGCGGGGGGCGAGCAACGTGGGGCTGATGGCCTGGAGCAGGTCGGAATCCGTGGCCGTGCGGGCGTCCAGGTCGGTCTGGTCGGCGTCTGGCATCGCCTCGCGGGCGGCGTGGCGAATGTCCCGCACGGCTTGGGATGCCAGGAACTCATTGCCACCGAAGACGATGTTGACAGCCGAAATCTGCATACTTGCTAATGTACACGTCGCCATGCCGCTCCTTTCATTCTCATGGCTGAATCCGCCCGGCGGCGAATCCCCGGTTTTGCAATCCACCAGCTGATATTCCATCGTGCCCGCCCTGCTATGCCTTCCCGCTACGTCCATCCCACCGTGCCCATCTCACCCTGCTTTCCGGCTGTGACCTTCCCGCTGCGCCTTCCCACAGTGCGCCGTCTCGCTCCGCGCGGCTTGGCTGGGCACTGTTCAGCAGAACACGACTCGGCGAAGTATCGCTCAACCAGGCGCGCCCCGGTCCTCATCCCATTGGGCATGGATCACATCGCGTTGCACGTCGCGCCACCATTCCTCGGCACCCTGCCGCGCGATCGCCACCCGCCCCACAGGAGTGCCATCGTCATCACGCCGCCGCACGGCGCGCAACGCCCGTGCCGCGAGTGCAATGACCGCCACCGCCACGACCTCGCACCCTGCGAGCACGAGACCGCCCGCCACGCCGTCCGGCCAGGCATACACGCCGCCCGAGCCGCCCAGCCATGCGGCGCACCGTTCCATGATGGCGGTGCCGCCCGAAGCAAGCCATGCGAGCGCGAAGCCTACGGATGGCAGGCACCAGCTCACTGCGAACGACGCCAGCCCGCAGATGGTGGCGGCATCCACGAACGGTGCCACGATGGCGTTCGCCGGCACCGAGCACAGAGGCACACCAGTACCCATCATCACCTGAATGGGAAGCGACAGTGCCTGTGCGGCGACGGTCACGGCGCACGGCTGTGCGAGCGCACTGGGAAGCACAGCCTTCGCCATACGAGTAAGCGCGGGCGCGAACATCACGATGCCAGCGACCGCCGCCACCGACAGCGCGAACCCATAGCTCACCGCCATGCTCGGGCATAGCACCACGGCGCCCAGCACCGTCCACGCCAAGGCGCTCATCGCCTGCGCCCTGCGGCCCACTGCCAGGCACACGGCGCCCAGGCATCCCATCGAGGCGGCGCGTGTCACGGAATCCGAAGGGAAAAGCACCGCGACCAGCACCGCATACGCCCCGACCGTCACCACCGCCACCACACGCCGTGACGCCAGGCAGCGGCGCAGCAGCATACCGACGAACGCAGCGACGAGCACGAAATGCCCGCCGGAGACCGCCATCAGGTGCATGATGCCCGCATTGCGGAATCGGTCCACCAGCCCTGCGGCATACACGGAGTCCACGGCGTTCTGGCCGGCGAGGGCGTCCACGCTGCTGCGCTGCCCCATCACGCCGAGCGTGAGACCGGGCACGAGCACGCGCCCTTGGTCGGAGAGCCGGGCCGTGACGCCCAGGAAGTCGCGCTGCATGCGGGCGGATGCCCACTGCGCAGCGTTCGGCGCACGAATCATCGCCCATGCATCAGTCTCCGTTGCCTCCAGCCATGCGGCATCGCCGCCCCACGATGGCGTCGCCAGCGTGCCTTGCACGCGGTACATGGCACCAGAGGCCGCCTGGCATCCTCGTTCATCGGCCCATACGGTGACCTGCGCCGCGCTGCCTTCGCTCACGCCATCGATGGTGATGCCGCTGGCTCGCGCTTGCACGCTGCACACGAAACCGCGGCGCACCGATGCCTGGGCAGGAGCCGTGACGCGCAGCACCACCACCGCGCCGCGCACGGTGCTCTTTCCCGATACCCGCGCCGCTGTTCCGTTTCCTGCCGTTCCCACGGCAGCGCCACTTCCCGCCACTGGACCAGCGTCAGCCGCCGACTCAGCCATTCCTGGTTCCATCAACGCGTTCACTGCATCCGACGTCTGCATCACGCTGGCGAACTGTGCACTCGCCAGCGCGCAGAGCATCGTCACGCAGCACACGGCGACGATCTCCACGCCACCCGCATGGCAAGGCCGGCATCCTCTCGCCTGCACATACACCGCCATGCATGCCAGTGCCGCGACGCAGCATCCCAGGCCCACGAGCGCACCTTTCGCCACGCCCCACGCCTGGCACGCCGCCGACGCCGCCCATGCCACCGCTGCCGGCACCACCATGCGGCAATCGCGCGCACCGCTCTGAACCGCTGCATAATCGCCATCCGCCCGCCTCATACCGTCACCTGCCCTCTCAGTTTGTTCACGGTCTTCGCACCGATGCCGTCGACGTTCACCAGATCGTCCACGCTGGTGAACGGCCCGTGCGTCTGCCGGTAGTCGATGATTTTCTGCGCCGTCGCCGGCCCAATGCCCTTGACGGTCTGCAATTGCTCGCTCGTGGCGGTGTTGAGGTTCACCAGACCGCTCCCCGGTGACGCGGCGCCGCTCGAGGCAGTTCCATCCGAGGCGGCACCATCCGAAACTCCTGATTTCTGGCCGCCGGATGCCGATGCCTGTGCATCCGAGCCGTTTTGAGGCATGCCTGATGTGTTACCGTCGCCGCCGGTCGCCGCCGAAGGCGATGCAGAACCCGATGCCCCAGCCGAGGATTCCAATCCGTCTGAATTGCCAGAAGCACCTGAGCCTGTAGAGCCTGTGGAGCCGCTGGATCGCTTCGATGCGGATGACGACACCGTATACCCCGACTCCTCCCCTTGTGCGAAACGCGCGAGCGCGTTGCCCTGCTTGATGAGCAGCACGAGGCACGCGCACAGCGCCGTCACGAGCACGAGCACGATGACCGCACACGCACCCGGCGTCACGATGAACCGCGGCTCGGCCCTTCCCAGCACGGCGTCTTCGAAGGCATCGCCCTCGACATCGCCTTCAGTATCGTTCCCGGCAGCGCCGTCTCGAACGCCCTTGTCGAGCACAACCCTGCGACCAGTGCCTCTATGCTCACTCTCGTGCGGGCGCACTCCGCCCAGCGTCTCCAGGGCACTTCCCACTATGCGCGGCTGCTCTTCTTCAGGCTGGCCCTGCGCCTCCCCCGGCATCCACGGCTGCGTTGCGTCATCGTATCCGCCAGCATCGTACCCGCCAGCATCGCAGTATTCACCATCATCGCGGTACCCGCCGCCCTCGCCGAATCCACCATCCGCATCCGCCACGGCGCAGTCCTCCCAGCCGGCGGCGCGCTGCCTCATGGCAGCGGGCGTGCCGGCTATGCGTGCCCTGCGAAGTGCGATGCTTTCCATGCCCCCATCGAAGCACAATCGAGCTCGCGACCGAAGGGAATTCGACCAATGTGCACAGTGGTTCCTTCTAGGAATCGTCCCTGTGGATAACAGCCCCTCCAGCCGGCTTTCAGGCTCCGCCATGCACTTGGATGGCCCACCCATGTGCAGCCCGCCCGTGCGCAAGCTGCGCATTCGCGAGCCACCGCCCAGACCAATCGTCTGCGCACCTCGACCAGACAACGAAAAATCCCCGCCGGTGACGACGCAAAGCGTCACCCACCGCGGGGATTTCAGGATTCAGCTGCCGGGCTCTAAGTCCTGCTAGAGCTCAGGCCTCACAGCCCAATCAGCCTCACAGCACGATCGACACGATCTTCGGGGCCTTGACGATGACCTTGCGCGGCTCCTTGCCGCCCAGCAGCTCCACGATCTTGGGCTGCGCGAGCGCCTGGGCCTGCAGGTCCTCGGCGGAGATGTCCGGCGAGACCTCGAGCTTGGCGCGCACCTTGCCCTTGATCTGCACGACGGCGGTCACGCTGTCGGCGCCCACGAGGCTCTGGTCGGCGACCGGCCACGGCGCGTGCGCCAGCGACTCGTCGTGGCCCAGGCGCTGCCACAGCTCCTCGCACACGTGCGGGGCGATCGGCGAGAGCATGAGCACGAGCGGCTCCACGGCCTTGCGCGGCACCGCCTTGAGGGAGGTCAGGTGGTTGTTGAGCACGATGAGCTTGGCGATGGCGGTGTTGGGGCGCATGTTCCCCATCTCCACCGTCACCTCGGCGATCGTGTTGTTGAGCAGCTTCGCGGTCTTGGCGTCGAGGTCGTCGTCGGTCACCGTCACGGCGCCGGTGTTCTCGTCCACCACGTTGCGCCACAGGCGTGCGAGGAAGCGCTGCGCGCCCACCACGTTGCGCGTGTTCCACGGGCGGGACTCGTCGAGCGGGCCCATGCTCATTTCGTACACGCGGAACGTGTCGGCGCCGTAGGTGTCGTACATGTAGTCAGGCGTCACGATGTTCTTGAGGCTCTTGCCCATCTTGCCGAACTCGCGGTTCACCTGCTCGCCGTCGTACCAGAACGTGCCGTCGGCATGCTCCTCCACCTCGGCGGCGGGCACGTACTGGCCGCGCGCATCCGTGTAGGCGTAGGCCTGGATGTAGCCCTGGTTGAACAGCTTGTGGAACGGTTCCGGGGAATCCACGAAGCCGAGGTCGTAGAGCACCTTGTGCCAGAAGCGCGCGTACAGCAGGTGCAGCACGGCGTGCTCCACGCCGCCCACATACAGGTCCACGCCGCCGGACTTGCCCGCGGTGGCGTTGTGGTCGGGGCCCAGCCAGTACTGGAATTCCTCCGGGTCCACGGCGTACTGCGCGTTCTTCGGGTCGATGTAGCGCATGTAGTACCAGCAGGAGCCCGCCCAGTTCGGCATCGTGTTCGTCTCACGGTGGTACTGCTTGGGGCCGTCGCCCAGGTCAAGGGTCACGTTGACCCATTCGGGGTTGCGGCTCAGCGGCGCCTCCGGGTTGCTCTCGGCATCCATCGGGTCGAAGGTGCGCGGCTTGTAGTCCGGCACGTCCGGCAGGTTGATGGGCAGCTGGTCGTCCGGCACGAGGTGCGGCACCTCGTTCTCGTCATAGACGATGGGGAACGGCTCGCCCCAGTAGCGCTGGCGGGAGAACAGCCAGTCGCGCAGGCGGTACGAGACCGTGCCCTTGCCCACGCCGTGCGCCTCGAGCCAAGCGATGGTGCGCTCCTTGCCCTCGTCCACGGTCAGGCCGTTGATGTCGAGCGTATCGCCGCCCACCTTCGTGGCCTCCACGCGGGAGTTGATGATCGTGCCGTCGTGGGAGACGTACGCGGCCTTGCCTTCGTAGTCGGCGAGCGTCTCGCCGGACTCCTTGGTGGGCTGCACCGTGTAGATGACGGGCAGGCCGAACTTCGCGGCGAACGCGTAATCGCGGTCATCGCCGCCCGGCACTGCCATGATGGCGCCGGTGCCGTAGTCCATGAGCACGTAATCGGCGGCGAAGATCGGCAGCTTGGCGCCGGTGATCGGGTTGATGGCATACAGGCCGGTGAACACGCCGGTCTTGTCGCCTTCCTCCGCCACATGGTCCTTCGCGGTCTTCGCCTCTGCCTGCAGCCTGTAGGCATGCACGGCCTCCTTGGGGGTGGCGTAACCGCCCTTCCATGAATCCGGCACGCCTTCCTCCCACTGCTCCGGGGCGTCGGCGAGGAGCGGATGCTCCGGGGAGACGACGGCGAACGTAGTGCCGAACAGCGTATCGGGACGGGTGGTGTAGACCTCCATGTCGCGCTCGCCGGCGGCGGTGGGCACGGCGAAGTGCACGGAAGCGCCGTGGGACTCGCCGATCCAGTTGCGCTGCATGAGGCGCACCTTCTCC
>JAQXZM010000130.1 GCA_029227215.1 Bifidobacteriaceae bacterium
CGACAAATGCAAGAAGGGGCTTCCGCCACAAGGCGGAGGCCCCTTCCCCATTGGCCAGCCCATCGTCGGCGCCGCGCCATCCCCGGCGCCGACGACGCATGATCACAGGGCGCCGCAATCCTTGAGCAGCTTTTCGACCTCCGTGCCCTTGACACGGCGCAGCAGCTCCCTGAGCGCCAGCCGGTCCTTGAGCGGCAGGTCCATCTGCTCAAGGGTCTTCCCGTCGGCCAGCTTCACGGCCGACGTGATGAGGTCGCGCACGTCGAACACGCTGCCCCACACCTCCGGCACGCCGCGGTCCACGTTGCACAGCGTGTACACGGCTTCCATGCCGGTGCGGATCGAGTATTCAGTGGTGAACACCGTGTCACGCGGCGTTTCGGCGTATTGGCCTATGAACGCGAGGTTCACCGAGCCGGCGGGCACAACGTCCGGCCGGTCACCCTTGCGGCGTGGCTCAAAGAAGCTTGTCACGTAGGGCATCATCGTGGGCGTCGTGTTGCACTCGTTGTGCGCCAGGTAATCGATGCGGTCGGTGGGCACGCCGATGTGATACAGCCATTCGGCGCACAGTTCCGCGCCTGTGCATGCCGCCATCGGCTTCTTGACGTAATCGCCATCGTCATGCCAGCAGTTGAGTCCATACACCCAGATGAGGCAGTGGTCGGCGGGCTGGTCGGGGAACTGGCCCTGGCGGTTGATGGTCCACGACAGCAACCAGCTCGAATCCTTCGCCGTCACGATGCCGCCGGTGACGACCTTGCCCGACAGCGGGTCGCGGTGACAGATCGCCTCGATGGCATCCAGCACCTCCTTGTTGGAGGTGTCAACGGTCCACGATTCCCAGCTGGTCTCCTCGATGTCCTTGAAGAACTTCTCGGGATGGCCGAAGTCCGGCGATTGCGCGGCGATCTTCTTCCACAGCTGCACCGAAGGGCCTTCGCCGTTCTTGATGGTGACGACCGGGGCGGTGTCCTGGCTTCCGTAGGCGGTGCAATCGCCTTGCGAGCCGTTCGTGACGAACACAAGGTCGTTCTCGGTGAGGTCGATGGACTTGGCGACTCCTCCCTGCGTGTAGTCGATGCGCGTGGCGACCTTCTTCGTGGGCGTCACGTCGCATACGACGTTCGTGACCTGCGTGTCGTATTGGAACACGCCGCCGGCGTCCTCGATGTACTTGACCATCGGGCGGATCATCGAATCATACTGGTTGTAGCGGGTGAACCGCAGCGCGGAAAGAGCGGAAAGGCCCGCCAGTCCCGAACCCACGATGTATGCGTGCTTGCTCTCGATGCCTTCGGGCTTGTCCGGCTTCGCGAACGCCTCGTAATTGCCTGCGGAATAATACATGGTGCCCTCCTTGCCCATCGCATGCAGTCCGCCTGCATGCATCGCTCGACCCATCGTCGGGTCGCGTCCCCGGCTTCATCGCCGGAAGACGATTTCGTTATCTGCATTACCGCCGCAGGGCGGTATCCACAACGATTAGGACACTGTGCAGTTTTCATACAGATTGCGGATTTTGTATGAAACTATCGTTTCTTCTTACCACCCCGGTCATTCCGCAGCTTCCAGTTGGCCGGTGATCAGGCTCGCGCAGCCCAGATGCGCGTCGCGCAATCGCGCCCACATGCGGGCGGGCGGCGTTGCCGCCAATCCCTTCACCGGCAGGGATTCAGGCCACAGGTCGATTATGTCGAACACGACGGGCGTGCCATAGCGTTCATGAAGGCGGTCGGCGACACCTGCCAGCGAATTGGCCGGCAGCAGGAACCACAGCACGTCAAACGGATCGGTGCGCATGCGCGCGTCCAGCTCGCGTTCCACGTCATGCGAAAACCGCCTGATGGCGCGCATTCGCTTCATCGACATATTGCGCTTGAACGGCTCGAGATGCACATAGACGTGACCGGGCGCGCTGCGTTCCACTGTTTTCTTGGTGCGGTGGTCGAGGTCTGAGAAGAACCAGGTGACGTCGTCGCCACGGCGACGGAAGTAGTCTCCGATGGCGTGCGCACGCGCCTCGAACGTCGAGGAATGCGTGATGATCGCGACTTTCATGGGGTTCCTTCCGATGCTTGCGTCGAAACCGTGCGCCGCGCATCGGCGTTGCCTGGGGCGGTGCAAAGCATAACACCGCCATATTGTAGCGTGCCCGCAGAGGCTGCGTCGCACGCACATGCCGCAATCCCCTCACGCTTGGCGTGGATGTGCCCGGCAGGCGAGTGCCGCGAGCGGAACCGTGGCGGCCTGCTCGTATGAAAGGTACTCGGGAATCACCGCGAGCGCGGATTCCTCCACCGCCGCGTATTGCGCGAAGGCGCCGATCTTCTTGAGGGGCATCCTGCAGTAGACCCGGTCGCCCGCTGTGAACCGCGTGACGTTCCTACCGGTTTCCAGGGAACCCTCGGCCTGCTCTACGTCAACAAAGACACCGCATTCGGCTTCCGAATATACAACCACAGGAACCGTCGCATCGGAGCATTCTCCACCGA
>JAQXZM010000131.1 GCA_029227215.1 Bifidobacteriaceae bacterium
CTTTCTCACCATCCCACAGCACCACGCGCCGCGAATCGTGCATCGCCACGAAGTCCCCGACCGGCTCCTCCTCGGTCTGGCGCAACAGCTCCGCCATCTCGGCACGGTGAACCGGCTCGGGTCGTGACGTTCGCGAAGAGACACGCCCATCAGAAGCGTCCTTCTCCCCCGCTGACGGCGTCACAGCCTGCGGGCGTTGCGTCTCACGCGATCCCTGTGATCCCTGTGGCTCCTGCGATTGTTGCAATTCCTGCAGGAGCTTTGTCGTCTCCTCGCCGGAGTCCCCCTCGCCGGGATTTCCCGATTCGCCGGTCACTGTGCGGAATCCTTAGCGCAACGCCGCGCGGCAAACTCCGAACGAATAAGCCCAATGCCCTGGCGCAGGTAGATGAATCCGGCGATCCAGTACAGCGTGCAACCCCAGATCGCACACGCATCGCCAGCATAATGGAGAATGTCAAAGAACGAGCCTGTGCCCATCTCGGAGAGGATGAACACCGGCACGGTGATCATGAGCATGGCTGTGGCGGCCTTGCCCACGAAGTGCACGGGAAGCGGGCCATAGCCGAATTGGGCAAGGATGAGGATCTGGATGCCGAGCATGATCTCGCGCAGGGCGACGAGAATGAGCACCCACCAGGGCACCACATTCACCCAGGCAAGGGCGAGCATGGAGCAGATGATGAGCAACCGGTCGGCGATGGGGTCGAGCAACTGACCGAGCTTGGTGACCTGGTTGTAACGGCGGGCGATGAAGCCATCCACGCCGTCGGACGCACAGGAGACGCCCAGCAGGATGAGGCTGGCGAAGAGGTGATGATCCATCACCAGCACTGTGATGAACGGGATGGAAAGGATGCGAAACATGCTGATGACGTTCGGCACCGTGAAGATCTTGTTGGTGGGTGCCGGACTGAATCGGCGCTGCGTTTTGCGAAGCGGCATCGCATCTCCTTCCCTAGGGCCCAGCCATGAGCTCTTCCACGATACTACCGTAATACCGTGCGCCGGCGAATCCCCGCACACAGGAATCACATCCACCAGATGGACGCCAACGTCTCACGCACAGCCATCGCAGAAACAGCGTGGCTGCACAGCTAACCGGCCACACGGACAGCTGACATGCAGCGTGGCAACGCAGCGGCATGCCGGCGCACCGCCGTCAACGCACGACCAATGCACATAACAACGCCTAATATGCGTCGCGCCGCTTCGAAGAATCGGCAAGCATGGGAATCCTTGCATCCTTCGAAGCGGCGCGATGCGCACCATGCGCAAGGCAACGTCCGCCGACCCATGTCACATGGGTGTGCATGGGTCGAAGATCGCGCGTCTGCGCAGCTACATGCGCGAGGCCTGGAGCGCGGTCACGATGATGGCGCGGGCGCCAGCATCGTAGAGCTGGTCCATGATCGTGTTGACCTGGTCCTTGGGCACCATGACGCGCACGGCGGCCCACTCGGAATCATGGAGCGGCGAGATCGTCGGGGATTCGAAGCCCGGGGTGATGGCGACGGCGGCTGCAAGGTCGGACTGCTTGATGTCGTAGTCCATGAGCACGTAGTGGTGTGCGGTGAGCACGCCGCGCAGACGGCGTTCGAACACCTGGAGCTCGGGGTTGTCTTCGCCCACGCGCGGGGACTTGACGAGCACAGCCTCGGACTTCACGATCGGGTCGGCGAACACGCGCAGGCCCGCGTTGCGCAGTGTGGTGCCGGTGGAGACGACATCGGCGATGAGGTCGGCGACGCCCAGGTGCACGGAGGATTCGACGGCGCCGTCGAGGTGCACGACCTTGGCGGTGATGCCGTGGGCGACGAGGTAGTCATGGAGCAGCTTGTCATAGGACGTTGCGACGCGCAGGCCGTTGATGTCTTCCAAGCGCTCGATCGAGGAATCCTTGGGGGCGGCGAAGCGGAACGTCGAGGCGCCATAGCCGAGCTGCATGTGCTCGGTGGCGTCGGTCTCGGTGTTGAGCAGCATGTCGCGGCCGGTCAGGCCCAGATCGATGTTGCCGGCGCCCACATACACGGCGATGTCAAGCGGACGCAGGTAGAACAGCTCGATGCCGTTCTCCTCGTCGTTGACGACGAGCTGGCGCGGATTAGTGCGAAGCTTGTAGCCGGACTCCTCGAGAAGGTTCCAGGATGGTTCCGACAGCATGCCCTTGTTGGGCACTGCGATTCTCAGCATTGCTTTGCCTTTCGGTTGTCCAATTCCACAACGGTTCGATGATGATTTTCGCGATGCTTCCTATGCTAAACGGCACTGGGGCGGGCGGCGCTGACATCACAGACGTATTACCTCTCCTCAGCGCCACGAAGGTCACAGGTAGCGATAGACGTCGTCGAGCGTGAGGCCGTGCTTGATCATCATGACCTGCACGTGGTAGATGAGCTGGCTCATCTCCTCGGCGGTGCGGTCGGCGCCTTCGTACTCGGCCGCCATCCACGTCTCGGACGCCTCCTCGACGATCTTCTTGCCGATGAAATGCGTGCCCTTGTCAAGCTCATCCACGGTGAGCGAGCCTTCCGGACGGGTCTTCGCCTTCTCGCTGAGCTCGGCGAACAGTTCCTCGAATGTCTTGCGTGATTGTGCCATTGTCTGTGTTCTCGTGATTGTGTTGGTTCTCGTGATTGTGTTGGTAAACGTGTTCTGTGAATGTCGGTGAGCGGATGCTTGCGCACGAATAATTCGCGCAAGCATAATTCGTGCGATCAGGCGCGGAACGCGGCCTGAGCGTTGTTGCGGATCTGCTCGATGGCCGCGGCGCGGTCCTCGGCGCCGTAGACGGCGGATCCGGCGACAAGCACGTCAGCGCCTGCCTCGGCGACAATGTGCGCGGTGGAGGGGCTCACGCCGCCGTCGACCTGGATGTGGGTGTCGAGGCCACGGCGCGTGATCTCGTCACGCAGGCGGCGCACCTTGCCCATCTGGTTGGCGAGGAACTTCTGGCCGCCGAAGCCCGGCTCGACGGTCATGATGAGGATCATGTCGAACTCGTCGAGGATGTCGAAGATCGGCTCCACCGGCTCGGCGGGGCGCACGGCGAAGCAGGCCTTGACACCCATGTCGTGCAGCTGGCGAGCCAGGCGCACCGGGGCGTGGGTGGCGCCCATGTGGAAGGTCACGGAGTCGGCGCCGCACTTGGCGAATTCAGGCGCCCAGCGGTCCGGGTCCTCGATCATCAGATGCACGTCGACGGGAAGGTCGGTGACTTCGCAGATGCGCTTGACGATCGGCTCGCCCAGCGTGAGGTTGGGGACGAAATGATGATCCATCACGTCCACGTGGACGAGGTCGGCATTGGCGATGGCCTTCAAATCCCTTTCGAGGTTGCAGAAGTCGGCGGACAGGATGCTCGGTGCAATCTGAATGCTAGTCATGGCTCTCATTCTACGGTCGTTGGGTGACTTTCGCGGGGTTTGTGCGCGATGCGGACGGCTCAGCGCCCGTCAGCGGCGTCACCTGCGGCACCACTGGCAGCCTCGCCCTCGGATTCGGCAACGGCCTCCGTCGCGGATTCGGTGGCAGATTCGGTATCCGCGCTGGTGCTGGCGTCAGCCGCCACGGCATCGCCTGCAGCGGCTGCGAAGTCGGCACCGGTCTGTGCATCCGCGTCGGTATCTGCGTCGGCACCCATGCTGGCGCTGCTGTCAGGTTCGTCGCTCGATTCGTCGGATTGCTGCTGCTCGGCCTGCTCCTGCTCGCGCTCCTTCTTGCGATTGTCGCGTTCGCGCTGGCGGCGGGCGGCTTCCTGTTCCTCCTCGGTGCGCTGCTTCTCTTCGGCGCGGGTGACGGCGAACAGCTTGTCGGACAGCAGCGGCGTGGGCTGGCCGAAGCGCTGCACCATCATGAAGCCGACGATGCCGAGGATGAACACGACGAGCGAGACCCACACGTTGATGCGCACGCCGAGGAACTCATGCGCGTAGTCGATGCGCAGGTATTCGATCCACGTGCGGCCCAGCGTGTACCACATCACATAGCAGCAGAACAGGCAGCCGGCGTTGAGCTTGTTGACGAACTTCTTGCCCAGCCACACGAGCAGCGCGGCGCCGATGAGGTTCCAGATCATCTCGTAGAGGAACGTCGGTTGGAACAGCGTGTCGGAGGGGCACACCTTGCCGTCGTAGCACATCTCGTAGGCGCCGATGGCCCCCTTGGCGTTCGGATTGAGCTTCAAGCCCCAGGGCAGCGTGGTCGGCGCGCCATAGAGCTCCTGGTTGAACCAGTTGCCCAGGCGTCCGATCGCCTGCGCCACGAGCAACGCGGGCGCCACGGCGTCGGCGAGAAGCGCCATCGGGTAATGCTTGTGGCGGCACCACGCCCACGCGCCGAGGGCACCGAGGAGTATGCCGCCCCAAATGCCCATGCCGCCCTGCCAGATGCGGAAGATGTCGGCGAAGTTGCCATTGGGACCGAAGAAGCGCTCCGGCGTGGTGATCACGTGGTACAGGCGCGCACCCACGATGCCGCAGGGCACGGCGACAATCGCGATGTCCAGGACTTGGTCGAAGTCCCCGCCGACCCTCTTCCACCGCTTGTTGGTGATGGCGACGGCGGCGATGATGCCCAGCAGGATCATGAGGGCGTACATGCGAATCGTCACATGGCCGATGGTGATGGTGGAGAATCCCGGCGACGGGATGTAAGCGAGGTTCATGCTGAGGAATCCTTCTTCCGTTCGAGACAAGAATCTTCTATAACGTCACGTTCATCGATAACGTCAATTTCTGCGAATCCTCACAAAGTCTACCGATGCGCGTGTACCGCCGCCGCATGCGCACCCGCGCAGTGCCCGCCAGCACGCCACCGCTGCAATACGAGGCTGCGACACGAGCGCACCCGCGCAGCAACGCGCAGCGCCCGCCGTAGCACCGATGTGCCGAGGTCAAGAATGACCCATACGGCACATGGTGCGGCGGCGGGCGCTGGCTTGCAGGCGGCGGCCTGCGAGAATCGCGTTCGCGCTTAGCGACGGGCGTTGTGGATGCCGTCGGCGAGGCCGGAGGCGACGGTGGCGAGCTTGCCAAAGCTCGGGTCGTCGAGCACGGAATGCACGAGGGCGGAGCCCACGATCACGCCGTCGGCGTACTTGCCGATCTCGCGGCCCTGCTCGGGCGTGGAGACGCCGATGCCGACGCACACGTTCGTGGCGCCTGCCTTGCGGGTGCGTTCCACGAGGCGTTCGGGCGTCTGGTCGAGCTGAGCACGTTCGCCGGTCACGCCCATGCGTGCCGATGCGTAGACGAAGCCGCGCGTGTTGGACGCCACGAGCTTCAAGCGCTCGTCGGTCGTCTCCGGGGAGACGAGGAACACGCGGTCGAGGCCGTAGCGGTCGGAGGCCTCGATCCATTCGCCTGCCTCATCGGGGATGAGGTCGGCGGTGACGAGGCCGGCGCCGCCGGCGTTGGCGAAGTCACGGGCGAAACGCAGCACGCCATAGTGGAAGATGAGGTTCCAGTAGCCCATGATGAGCGGCACGGCGCCGGCGTTCGCCACCGCTTCGACGGCGTCGAACACGCCGGAGATCTTCTCCCCTGCACGCAGGGCGTCGAGGCAGGCCTCCTGGATCACCGGGCCGTCCATGACGGGGTCGGAGTACGGCAGGCCGATCTCGACGATGTCGACGCCGCTCTTGACGAGCGTGCGCATCGCATCGAGCGAGGTCTCGGGGTTGGGGAAGCCATAGGGCAGGTAGCCGACGAATGCCGGTGTGTTGGCCTGGCGCATCTTCTCGATGCGCGCCTCGGTCTGGCTGGGCTTGGTGGCGAAGCCCTTGGGCTGCACCGGGGTGGTGCCCAACGTTGCGGTGTCGATGGTGGTTTCGATGTTCGTCATGTCAATCAGTCCTTGTCGCTCGTCGTGGTGCCCTGGGCGCCGTTGGCTTCCAGTGCCTTGCTCTGCTCGTCGGTGAGGTATCCGAACCACTTGCCGGCGGTCGCCACGTCCTTGTCGCCGCGACCGGAGATGTTGACGACGATGACGGGGTTCTCGTAGCCGCGCTGGATGAGGTCGGCGGCGGCCTTGTAGCAGCCGGCAAGCGCGTGGCTGGATTCGATGGCGGGGATGATGCCTTCGGTCTCGCACAGGTCCTTGAACGCGCTCATCGCCTCGTCGTCGGTCGCGTAGCTGTAGTTGACGCGGCCGATGTCCTTGAGCCATGCGTGCTCGGGGCCCACGGAGGCGTAGTCGAGGCCTGCGGAGATGGAGTAGGTGCTCAGCGTCTGGCCTTCGGTGTCTTCAAGCAGGTAGGACTTGGCGCCCTGGAACATGCCCAGCTGGCCGGTGCCGTCGGTGAGGCGGATCGCGTGGTGGCCGGACTGGGGGCCCTTGCCGCCTGCCTCATAGCCGTACAGGTTCACACGCGGGTCGTCGAGGAAGGCGTTCATGACGCCGATGGCGTTGGAGCCGCCGCCCACGCACGCGCAGATGGCGTCGGGGTACTCGATGCCGTAGTCCTTGATCTGGTCGCGCACTTCCTCGCCGATGACCTTCTGGAAGTCGCGCACGATCTGCGGGAACGGGTGCGGGCCGGCGACGGTGCCGAGCAGGTAGTGGGTGTCGTCGACGTTCGTGACCCAGTCACGCAGCGCCTCGTTGATGGCGTCCTTCAAAATGCGGTCGCCGTTGGTGACTTCCACGACCTCGGCGCCGAGCAGGCGCATGCGTGCCACGTTGAGCGCCTGGCGGCGTGCGTCGATCTGGCCCATGTAGATGCGGCACTTGAGGCCGAGCAGCGCGCACACGGTGGCTGTCGCCACGCCGTGCTGGCCGGCGCCGGTCTCGGCGATGACGCGGTGCTTGCCCATGCGCTTGACGAGCAGCGCCTGGCCCAGGGCGTTGTTGATCTTGTGGGCGCCGGTGTGGTTCAGGTCCTCGCGCTTGAGGAACACGCGCACCGGGGCGCCGACGGCCTTGCCAACGCGCTCGGAGAAACGCGGGGCGGCGGTGAGCGGCGAGGGGCGGCCCACGTATTCCTTGCTCAGACGGCGGAATTCTTTGTTGAACTCCGGGTCCGCCTTTGCGTCTTCGTACACGCGGGTCAGCTCGTCGAGCGCGCCGATGAGCGCCTCGGGCACGTAACGGCCGCCATACTGGCCGTAGTACGGACCTTCGTGCTGGGAAAGAGGCGTGGTTTCGGATGCCTTCACTGTCTTACCTACCTTCACTAGTCGTTCCACCGCTTGGGTGTGGTTGTGCGCCGTGGCGACGCCCTCCCCCACGAGCACGGCGTCCGCGCCCGCACGGGCATAGTCTTGCATTTCGATGGCGCCGAAGATCCCTGATTCCGCCACGCAGATGGCATCGTCGGGCAGGTTCGCCGCCAGGGAGCGGTATTTGTCGGTGTCGACCGACAGGTCCTTGAGGTTGCGCGCGTTGATGCCGATGATGCGCGCACCCGCGGCGATCGCGCGTTCGATCTCCTCGCGCGTATGCGTCTCGACGAGCGCGACGAGGCCCAGCTCGTGGGTCAGGTCGAGCAGGTGGCGCAGCGTGGCGTCATCGAGCGCGGCGACGATGAGCAGGAGCAGGTCCGCGTGGTGCAGGCGGGCTTCGTACACCTGGTAATCGGTGGTGATGAAGTCCTTGTTGAGCACCGGGATGCTCACGCTGGCGCGCACAGCGTCAAGGTCGTCGAACGAGCCGAGGAACACACGCCCTTCGGTGAGCACGGAGATGGCGGATGCACCGCCCTTCTCGTACTCGGCGGCGAGTGCGCCAGGGTCGTCGATGTCGGTCAGATGCCCTTTGGAGGGCGAGGCGCGCTTGATTTCGGCGATGACCGGCACCTGGTCGGCGCGACGCAGGTATTTCCTTGCGTCGAGCGGCACATAGGTGTCGGCGGCGACGCGCGCCTTGAGTTCTTCGAGGGGAAGGGCCGCTTCCCTTTTCTTCTGGTCGGCGAGGGCTCCGGCGACCAGGGAATCCAATACGGTTGACATATCAGTCCTTTTCGATGAGGAACGTCGATGATGGGACGCGGGGGCACTGGCATGATGCGCCGCTGATGCCTCCACGGGGTCGGGACGTGCATGCCTCCTTGCCGGCCGTTCACCGGTCGGTGGGGCGTTCACAGGAATGCCATGGTGCGGGCGCCATTCCACAGGCGCCGTTCAGGGCTCTCATGCACGATGATTCGCGGGGTTTTCGTCTGGTGTGCCTGTCATATCCCGGGCAGGGCGGTGGTCAGTCCTCAGCCCCGCGGGGCCAGATGAAGTCGTCCGCGTCATCGACATTGCGCAGCTGCGCA
>JAQXZM010000132.1 GCA_029227215.1 Bifidobacteriaceae bacterium
CCCCCCGCGGGCCGCCCCCCCCGCCACTCTTGCTCTATGCGATATCATGGCAAGGGCACTTGAGGAAGGAGCAGCACGTGACACACAGCACAGAGGTTCAGGGTGGGGATTCGCCGCACAAGCCGACGCCGTCCCGCGGCGCACGGGTCGCGGCATTCCTCCTCGTGCTCGCGCTGTGCGTGATCGCCGACCGTGTGACGAAGCTCGCCGCGCTGCGCTACCTTGCCGATGGCCGCCGCGTGAGCGTGCTGGGCGGCGTGCTGGGCTTGAAACTCCTGTTCAACCCCGGTGCGTCCCTGGGCATGGGCTCGGGCGCCACGCCGGCCATCGCGGTGCTCGCGTTCGCCGCGTGCGTGCTGCTGTGCGTGGCGGCCTGGCGCACGACGAGCATGGCATGGACCGTCGCCCTCTCGCTGTGTTGCGCCGGGGCGCTGGGCAACCTCATCGACCGCGTGTATTACGCGACCGGCGTGCTTGATGGCAAGGTGGTGGACTTCATCGACTACGGCTGGTCCATCGGCAATGTGGCGGACGTGGAACTGTTCATCGCCGCCGTGGTCGTGGTGATCCTCGTGGTGCGCGACGTGCCGTTCGGTGCGCACAAGGGCGATGATGCTGAGGATTCCTTGGCAAGCGATGCCACCGATGGCACTGCAGAGCGAGGAGGCGGCGCCGCATGAGCATGGTCCCAGCCCCGGATGCGTTGATAGGCAAGCGCTTTGATGTGGCGGTCGCCAAGATGATGGGCGTCTCGCGTTCCCAGGCCGCCGACCTCATCGAAAGCGGCCAGGTGAGCCTGCTCACCCGCCCCGCCGACAAGTCCGCCAAGTTGCTGGCGGGCGACATCGTGGACCTTGAGCTCCACGAGGAGCAGCAGGCGCCCGAGCCGGTGTGCGACGAAATGGAGATCGTGTACGAGGACGACGACATCGTTGTTGTCAACAAGCCGGTGGGCGTGGCGGCGCATGCCTCGGTGGGGTGGACCGGCCCCACCGTGCTGGGCAGCCTGCTGGCGCGCGGCGTGCACATCACGAGCATGGGCGCACCCGGCCGCCAAGGCATCGTCTCACGGCTCGATGTGGGCACCTCGGGGCTCATGCTCGTGTGCAAGTCCGACCTCGCCTACAAGGAGATGCGTCGCCAGTTCGCCGAACACGAGGTCAAGAAGACGTATCACGCGGTGGTGCAGGGCAACCTCAAGCAAGACAAGGCGACGATCGAGGCGCCGATCGGGCGGGCGAAGGTGAGCGACTTCCGCTTCACCGTGACCCCCGCCGGCAAGCCGGCGGTCACCCATTGGGACGTGCTCGAGCGCTTCGGCGACGCCACGCTCGTCTCGGTGAATCTCGAGACCGGCCGCACCCACCAGATCCGCGTGCATTTCTCGTCGATCGGGCACCCCTTGGTGGGCGATCCGATGTATGGCGCGAACCCCAGATTGTCTGAGGAGCTCGGCCTCGAGCGCCAGTGGCTCAACGCCACGATGCTCGACTTCAAGCACCCGCGCACCCACATCTGGCAGCATGTGGAATGCGGCTACCCCTCGGACCTGCGGCATGCCCTCGATGTGTTGCGTTCGACGAGCGCCGCCCAGCGTGCGGCGGACGAACAGCACTGAGCGCGCTGTTCGTTGCGGACTGGGCCGTTCGGCATACTTGGCGTGACACGCGACACACGCGGGAGATTGCACGCCGCGTGTGTCGAACAGATGTTCGAGTAGTACGATGAATCCCATGACCGACATCGCAGACAATTCGTTCGTGAACCTCCACGTGCACACGCATTACTCCATTCTCGATGGTGCCGCGCGCATCAACGAGCTGGTCGACTATGTCAAGAAGATCGGGCAGACCGCCGTCGGCATCACCGACCATGGCAACATGCATGGCGCCTACGAGCTGTGGAGCACCGCCGTGAAGGCCGGCATCAAGCCCATCATCGGCATCGAAGCGTATGTGACGCCGGAAACGGCCCGCCAGGACCGCACCCGCGTGCACTGGGGCACCGAGGCGCAGCGTGCCGACGACGTCTCCGGTGGCGGCGCCATCACCCACATGACGCTGTGGGCGGAGGATGACGAAGGCCTCGTCAACCTCATGAAGGCATCCTCGGTCGCCAATCTCGAGGGACTGTTTGGCAAATGGCCTCGCATGGACAAGGAAGTACTCAACACCTACCACAAGGGCATCATCGGCACCACCGGCTGCCCGTCGGGCATCGTACAGACGAGGCTGCGTCTGGGGCAGTTCGACGAGGCACTGCGCGCGGCGGGGGAGTACCAAGACATCTTCGGCAAAGACAACTACTACGTCGAGCTCATGGACCACGGCCTCGAGATCGAACGGCGCGTGCGCCGCGAGCTCGTCGAGATCGCCCACAAGATCGGCGCGCCGCTCGTCGTCACCAACGACTCCCACTACGTGACGCCCGAGGGCGCCGTGGCGCAGGATGACATGCTGTGCATCAACTCCGGCTCCCACAAGGATGACCCGGACCGCTTCAAGTTCGATGGCACTGGCTACTACATCCGCTCCGCGCAGGAGATGCGCGAGCTGTTCAAGGAGTTCCCCGAGGCGTGCGACAACACGCTCGAGATCGCCGAACGCTGCAACGTCATGTTCGACGACCACGAGGACGGCGCGTTCATGCCGGAGTTCGACTGCCCCGAAGGCTGGGACGCCACGTCGCTGTTCCTCAAGAAGGTGGACGACGGCTTGCGCGTGCGCTACCCGGGCGGCGTGCCCGAGGAGGTCGCCCGCCAGGCGGACTACGAATGCGGCGTCATCTGCCAGATGCAGTTCTGCGGCTACTTCCTCGTCGTCGCCGACTACATCAACTGGGCGAAGACGCATGGCGTCATGGTGGGCCCCGGCCGTGGCTCGGCGGCAGGCTCGATGGTGTCGTACGCGATGGGCATCACCGAACTCGACCCGCTCAAGCACGGCCTCATCTTCGAACGCTTCCTCAACCCCGAGCGCGTGAGCCTGCCGGATATCGACGTCGACTTCGACCCGGAAGGCCGCATGCGCGTGCTCGACTACGTCGCCGAGAAATACGGGCGAGACAAGGTGGCGCAGTGCGTCATCTACGGTGTCATCAAGACGAAGCAGGCCATCAAGGACTCCGCGCGCATCATGGGCTACGACTACAACGTGGGCGACACGCTGTGCAAGGCGCTCCCGCCGTCCAAGGGCGGCAAGGACATCCCCCTGAAGGACGTGTTCAACCCGGACGCGCCCCGCTACTCCGAGGCAGGGGAGTTCCGCAACCTCGTCGAATCGAGCCCCGACAACAAGCGCATCTACGACGAGGCGTGCGGCATCGAGGGCCTGATTCGCCAGACCGGCGTGCACGCCTACGCCACGATCATGGGTTCGCGCCCCATCACCGACACCTCGCCGCTCATGCAACGCACCGATGGCACGATCACCACGACCTTCGAATACCACACGTGCGAAACGCTCGGCCTGGTCAAAATGGACTTCCTGGGGCTCGCCAACCTCACCGTCATGCGCGACACGCTCGACAACATCGAGTCCAACCAGCACAAGCATGTGGAGCTCGGGCAGATCCCCCTCGACGACAAGGAGACCTACCAGCTGCTCTCCCGCGGCGACACGCTGGGCGTCTTCCAGCTCGATTCCGACGGCATGCGCGGCCTGCTGCGTCAGCTCAAGCCCGATAACTTCAACGATATCTCGGCACTCATCGCCCTGTACCGCCCCGGCCCGATGGATATGAACTCGCATATCAACTACGCCAAGCGCAAGAACGGGCTGCAGAAGATCACCCCGATCCACCCCGAGGTGGACGAGCCGCTGCGCGGCGTGCTCGGCGAGACCTACGGCCTCATCGTCTACCAGGAGCAGGTGCAGTCCGCCGCGCGCATCCTCGCCGGCTATTCGCTGGGCCGCGCAGACGTGCTGCGCCGAGCGATGGGCAAGAAGAAGCCCGAGGTGCTGGCGAAGGAGCAAGGCCCGTTCTTCCAAGGCATGATGGACCACGGCTATAGCCGCGAGGCGGCGCAGGCCGTGTGGGACGTGTTCCTGCCGTTCGCCGGCTACGCGTTCAACAAGGCGCACTCCGCCGCCTACGGCTTGATCTCGTACTGGACCGCGTACCTGAAGACCCATTACCCCGTGGAGTTCATGGCGGCGCTGCTCCAGAACGAAACGAACAACAAGGACAAGACCGCCCTGTACCTGGCGGAGGCGCGCCGCATGGGCATCAAGGTGCTCCAACCGGATGTCAACGAATCCGTCGCCAAGTACTCCGCCGTCGGCGACGTCGTGCGTTTCGGCATGGGCGCGATCCGCAACGTGGGCGAGAAGGTCGTCGACGACATCGTCGCCGAACGCACCGAGCATGGCAAGTACGAGAACTTCCTCGACTTCATCAAGCGCGTGCCGATTAGCGTGCTCAACAAGCGCGTCGTCGACTCCCTCATCAAGGCGGGTGCCTTCGACTCCATCGACCCCAACCGCCACGCGCTGTGCACGATCAGCGAGACCGCGATCGACCAGACCGTGCCGATGAAGCGCCAGGCGGCGCAGGGCATCTTCGACCTGTTCTCCGTGATGGGCGACCCGGACCAGGACGAGTCCAAGGTGCTGGGCGACGCCGAGATCTCCGTGCCGGACATCCCCGACTGGGACAAGAAGACGCGTCTCAGCTTCGAACGCGACATGCTCGGCCTGTATGTCTCCGACCATCCGCTCAACGGCATGGCGTCGGTGCTCAGCGAGCTGAGCGACATGTCCATCGCCAAGGCGATCGACCTGGGGCACTCCGTGGGGGAGGACAACGCGAACTCCGTGCAGGTCACGCTCGCCGGCCTCATCACCGAGGTGCAGCGCAAGGTCTCCAAGAAAGGCCGCGCCTGGGCCATCGTGACCGTCGAGGACCTGAGCAGCTCCATCCACTGCCTGTTCTTCGGCAATACCTACCAGCAGTTCCAAGAGCTGCTCCACCAAGACAACATCGTCAAGGTGCATGGCAACCTCGACGTGCGCGAGGAGGACGTGCAGCTGCGCGCCAACACCGTGGAGGTCGTGCACATGGACGCCTCCGGCAACGAGCCGCTCGAGCTCGTGCTCGACGTGCGCCAATGCACCCAGCCGCGCCTTGACGCGCTCAAGTCGATCTTGGGTCGCTACCACGGGCTGTGCGAGGTGCGGCTGCGCATCAGCGACAACGACCACATCTTCCAGATCGCCTGCGGCGACGAATACCGCGTCTCCCGCGACGTGTCGATGTTCGGCGAGCTCAAGGCGCTGTTCGGCCCCTCCTGCCTGGGGTAGTCGGAGAGAACCCAACCCGACTTGCCCAGGTGCGCCAGGCCGGCACCTTCCTGTTGCCTTCCCGTCGCCGCGTGGCTCATCCTCGCGTGACGCAACGGGTGTCGCGCCTGGGGCATTCCGGGCACGGTACCCGCGTTGCGGTAGGGTAGGGCGTTATGAGCAGCAACGAGTACGGAAGCGACGACACCCAGGGCTTCGATAGCGCCGACATCGTGCGGATGCACCAGCACAACGAACGCCGGTTCAAGGCCTTCCGCACGCTCATCATCGTCGTGACCGCCATCATCGTCGTGGTCGTCGGAGGCGTCGCGTTCCGCAACTGGCGCGGCGGCACCGGCACGAACCAGGCCGAGCTGTACGCCGACAACGTGGAGAAGGTCTCGCAGGCGCGCGCCGACATGAGCAGCGCGCTCAACGGATCGCAGAAGCCGGTGGAGCTGCTCACCAAGTACATCTCGAACTCCGAAAGCGTCGACGACCTGGTGAAGCTGCGCACCCAATCCCAGCGCCTCCTTGACGACGTGCCCACCTACTACAGCGCCGAACCGCACACGCAAAGCCAATACGTGCAGGCGAACTCCGATCTCGAGACCTATGCGAACAGACTCACGAACCTCACCTCCCAGATCACCGAGGCCCTGAAGACCGCCGGCCAAGGCGACGTGGAAAGCGGCGTGAGCACCGCGCAGGGCGCCCTCAACGCGCAGGTCACCGCCGCCACCACCCTCATGAGCACCTACACAAGCCAGACCGCCGCCTCTCAGGCCACCGTCACCGAAGGCTACCTGGCGGGCCTCAACAAGGCGCTCGCGCAGGCGCAGAACGACCTGGGCACCTACAAGTCGGACGACCCGCCCTACCAGCTGCTCGAGTACCAGCAGACCTTCGAATCCGACACGAGCGATCTGTCAGGCGCCGTGGAAAGCATGCGCAAGGCGTTCAGCGGCTCCCAGTCCGCCGGTGGCGTCGCAGGCAACGCCCAGCTCTCCGTCAGCAACAAGCAGGTGCCGGCAGGGCTGCGCCGCACCTGGGAGGTGGCGAGCGACGAATCCATCACCGTGACGTTCACCGCCACCACCATCGACATCAAGGACGGCACGCAGACGAGCGCATCCAAGAACTCGTCGAAGACCACCACCAGCACCGCCAAGCCGGTGCATGCCGACTACGCCCTGGCCCCTGGCCAGCGCACCGATTTCGGCGGCACGCCCATCGCCGCGTGGACGCTCACCGGCGTGGGCACCGACAAGGTCGACGACATCACGCTCGTGCTCTACCAGATCGGCGACGGCGCGGACGGCTCGAGCGTGTTCCTCGGCATGTACCAGAACGGCACCACGTGGAAGCTCACGAGCGCGGACTCCACGTCGGCGCTCATCAGCACCTACTAAGTCACAGCCAGCAGCACAGCCGGCAGCACCGCCAGTAGCGCCGCGTGGCACCGTCCAGCGTGGCACCGCCGGCAGCGCCACGCCATGCGCAATGCCATGCGCAATGAGGCGGTGTCCACAGTGCGTGCAACCGGCCCTGCGTGTCGGCTTTCGTCCTTATACTCGGTGCTATGACTACACCGGAAGACATCACCATCAGGACCATTGATCTGCGCGGGCAGAAGCTTTCCCGTGCGGAACTTCTCAAGGCCATGCCGCGCGCCGCGATGGGCGTGGGCGAGGCCACCGAGCTCGTCAAGCCGATTCTGGCGGACGTGCAGGAGCGCGGCGCCGCCGCACTGCGTGATTTCGCCGAGAAGTTCGACCACGTGCGTCCCAAGAACCTGAGGGTCCCCAAAGAGGCCATGACGAAGGCGCTCGAGGAGCTTGACCCGCGCGTGCGCGCCGCCATCGAGGAATCCGTGCGCCGCTGCCGTGCGGTGAGCGCCTCCCAGGTGCCCAAGGACTTCCACACCGACCTGGGTCCCGGTGCCCGCGTCGCGGAGCGCTGGATCCCCGTGCAGCGCGTGGGCCTGTATGTGCCCGGCGGCAAGGCCGTGTACCCCTCTTCCGTGATCATGAACACCGTGCCAGCTCAGGCCGCCGGTGTCGAATCCCTGGCGATCGCCACCCCGCCGAGCAAGACCGACCCGGATGGCCTGCCGAGCAAGTCCATCCTCGCCACGTGCGCCATCCTCGGCGTCGACGAGGTCTATGCCGTGGGCGGCGCCCAGGCCATCGCGATGTTCGCGTTCGGCGCCAAGGGCTCCGAGCCGCAGGATGGCGAGATTCTGTGCGAGCCGGTCGACAAGATCACCGGCCCGGGCAACATCTTTGTCGCCACCGCCAAGCACCTGGTCGCGGGTTCCGTTGGCATCGACGCCGAGGCAGGCCCCACCGAGATCGCCATCCTCGCCGACTCCACCGCCGACCCGCGCTTCGTCGCCGCCGACCTCATCGGCCAGGCCGAGCATGACGAGCTCGCCGGCTCCGTGCTCATCGCCGATTCCGAGGAGCTCGCCGACGCCGTGCGCAAGCAGCTGCAGGCGCGCGTGCCCCGCACCGAGCACGCCGAGCGCGTGCAGAAGTCGCTTTCCGGCTCGCAGTCGGGCATCATCCTCACCGACGACCTCGACCAGTCCATCGACGTGGCGAACGCCTACGCCGCCGAGCACCTGGAAGTCCAGACCGCCGACCCGGACGCCACGATCGCACGCATCCACAACGCCGGCGCCATCTTCCGCGGACCGTACTCCCCGGTGCCGCTGGGCGACTACATGTCCGGCTCCAACCACGTGCTGCCCACCGGCGGCACCGCGCGCTACGCCTCCGGCCTGGGCGTGCACACGTTCATGAAGCCCGTCGAAGTCATTGAATACGACGAGACCGGCCTCAAGGAGCTCGCCGCCCGCATCAACGACTTCGCCGTGCAGGAAGACCTCCCGGGCCATGGCGAGTGCGTGCTCACCCGCTTCGTCAAGGACCCGTACGACAAGGCCACCCTCGAGCAGCAGGAAGAGGAGGCAGGGCTTCGATGAGCATTCCTGCCAACCTTCCGCTGCGCAATGACCTTGCCGGCGAGGAACCCTACGGCGCGCCGCAGCTCGACGTGCCGGTGTGCCTCAACGTCAACGAGAACCCATACGCCCCCAGCCCCGCGGTGGTCGACTCCATCGTGGAGCGCGTGCGCCAGGTGGCTCCCACGCTCAACCGGTACCCCGACCGCGAGCACATGGAGCTGCGCCGCGCCCTGGCAGCCTACCTGAAGAAGGAATCGTTCGTCGAGCTCGAGCCCGAGCAGCTGTGGGCGGCGAACGGCTCCAACGAGATCATGCTCCAGGTGTTCCAG
>JAQXZM010000133.1 GCA_029227215.1 Bifidobacteriaceae bacterium
ATCGGGAAGAACGATCCGTAGGCGTTGGCTGCCACGAGCGCGGCCTTGTAGCCCATCACGGAGTTCTGGCTGGTCATCTCGTCCATGGACTGCGCCGAGCTGAGTTGACGGGGCAGCTTCTCAATGGCGACGGCGACGAGGCCATGCGCCTCGAGGGACTCCACATACGCCTTGTCGGTGAACGACCCGAGCATGCCGATGACCCACGAACCCTGAGGAAGCGCGTTGACGAGCGCCTCGTCCGGGCGGTCGACGAAGCCGAACACCTGTGCGCCGTCGATGACGGCCTGGCGGTCGACAACCTGCGCGCCCGCCTTCTCATAATCCTCATCCGCGAACAGCGCGGCCTCGCCAGCGCCCTTCTCGATGAGGCAGTGCACACCCGACTTCTTCAGGCGCGTCACAATCTCCGGCGTGAGAGCGACTCGCTTCTCATGCTCGGACGTTTCGTTGAACACGCCATAGGCGACACTCGCCTGTGACTGATCTGCCACTGGATCTCCTCCTTCGGAAAACTCACACGCCCAAGCCAAAAGGGCGCACGAATCCGATGATAACCCATCGAATGTGACGACAGGAGACGAATGCCATGCTATGGACATGCCACGCACGTCAATCGGCGAAGATTCCCGGACGGCGGCACCGGACGGCGCTGCCTGCGCCATCTTTCCGCTTCCCTTCCGTATCCCCTGCTTCCCTTCCGCGCCCCTTCCGCAATCCGTCCCACGCCGCCCCATTCCGCCTCTGCTAGTACACTGATGCACTGACTCACAAAGTCAGGACCCATAGAAGAGGAGATATTCCGTGACTTTCTTCAATTCCATCAAGTCCGCAGCAGCTGGAATGGCCCAGAGAGCGCAACGACTTGGCAGATACTCCGATGAAACGGGCTCGACGTTCGGCAACGACGCCAGCGACGACCCCAAGTCCCTGATCGACCCGGAGAAGCTCCCGGCGACCTCCTGGTGGGCCCCCGACTACCCCACCGTCACCTACATCAGCGAGCACACCGGCATGCTCACCGCCACCACCAAGGGCGTGGACGAGATCGATGACAACAAGACCGTGTACAGCCTGTACGAGGACCGCGCGATGCGCATGCCCGACGACCCGCTGTTCACGTTCAAGCGCAATGGCGAATGGGTGACGCTCACCGCCGCCGAGACACTCGCCGACATCCGCCGCGTCGCCAAAGGCCTCATCCACATCGGCTTCAAGAAAGGCGACGCCATCGCGTTCATGTGCCACACCAGCTACGAGTGGGACGTGTTCGACGCCGCCGTGCTCGCGATCGGCGGCGTGATCGCCACCGTGTACGACACGGATTCCGAGGAGCAGATCCGCAACATCGCCAACAACTCCGACGCCCGCGCCGTGGTGGTGGAGACGCGCGACATGGCCGCCAAGTGCGACGGCATCGAGAAGGACTGCCCCACCGTGCAGCGCGTGGGCTGCTTCGAGAACGGCGACCTGGACGCATTGCGCTCCTATGGCGACGCGATCAGCGACGGCATGCTCGACGAGCGCATCTCGCAGGTGCACAAGACCGACCTGTGCTCCATCGTGTACACGTCCGGTTCCACCGCGGCGCCCAAGGGCGTGGAGATGACGCACGAGCATTACCTGCAGCTCGCCTACAACCTCCAGGCGTTCATCCCCGACATCGTCAACGACCCGGATGGCTCCATCCTCATGTTCCTGCCCCAGGCGCACACCTTCGCCCGTGCCATCAACTACGGCGTCGTGGGCGCCCAGATGCACGTGTACATCGCCTCCGGCATCAAGACGCTCATCGGCGACCTGCAGGTCGCCAAGCCCACCGCGCTCATCGTGGTGCCCCGTGTGCTCGAGAAGGTCTACAACGCCGCTTCGCAGAAGGCCGGTCGCGGCCCCAAGGGATATGTGTTCGCCTCCGCCGTCGACACCGCGCGCAAGTACATGAAGCAGATCGACAAGACCGGCAAGGTGGGCCCCGTGCTCGCCGCTCACCGCGCGCTCTACGAGCCGCTCGTCTACGCGCAGCTCAAGGAGGCCCTGGGCGGTCGCATGAAGTGGCTCGTGTGCGGTGGCGCGCCGCTCGACCCCGAGCTGCTCACGTTCTACCGCGGCGCCGGCATCCCCGTGTACGAGGGCTACGGCCTGACCGAGACGACCGCGCCGTGCGCGTTCGCACCCCTGGGCACGCCGTTCCGTCCCGGCAGCGTGGGTGTGCCGTTCCCTGGCTTCTCCGTGCGCCTTTCCGACGAGGGCGAGATCCAGCTCCAGGGCCGCAGCGTGTTCCACCGCTACCACAAGAACGACGAAGCCACGAAGAGCTCGTTCACCGACGATGGCTGGTTCGCCACCGGCGACCTGGGGCGCCTCGACATGGAGGGATTCCTCTACATCACCGGGCGCAAGAAGGACCTCATCATCACCGCAGGCGGCAAGAATGTCTCCCCCGCGCCCATCGAGGAGCAGATCCAGCGCAGCCCCATCGTCTCGCACGCGCTCGTACTGGGCGACAAGCGTCCGTTCATCTCCGCGCTCATCACGCTCGACGAAGACACGCTGGGCGGCTGGCTCGAGGCGAACGGCCTCGACCCGCACATGTCGATGGAGCAGGCGTGCGAAAACGGCGTGGTGCGCGCCGAGGTGCAGAAGTACGTGGACTTGGCGAACGAAGGCGTCTCCCGCGCCGAATCCGTGCGCAAGTTCATCATCGTGCCCGAGGACTTCACCCAGGCGAACGGGCTCATGACCGCGTCGATGAAGGTCATCCGCCCCAAGGTGATCAAGCGCTACTCCAAGCTGCTCGACACGCAGATGTACGTGCCGCGCAAGAAGTAGCATCCACCTGCGAGTGTCATTCCACGCCCCGCCGTTTTCCCGGCGGGGCGTTTTCGTAATTTTCTGTGCCACACCGTGGTGCGTGCGCTTCTTGCGGCTGCATGGTTCATGGGGCGTAGGTAAAATCAGGAGTAATGGCGGCTGTGCGTTCGATTCGCATGGCTGCGACGCAACTGCCGAGGGAGGCTGACATGAGCTTACGCAATGGAACGAAGCAAGGGACGGTGAAGGTCGGCGTGCTCGGGCTGGGCCGCATCGCCCAGCACATGGGCGAGACGCTCGACGCGATGCGCCGCGACCCGCGGTACTCCCAGCTGGTGGAGCCCTACGCCTGCGCCACGCGCAACGATGAGGCACGCGCCGGCGAATACGCGCACAAGTACGGCTTCGCCAAGGCCTATGGCTCCTACGAGGAGCTCTTCGACGACCCAGAGGTGGACCTCGTATACATCGCCACGCCGCATGTGTTCCACAAGGACCAGGCGATCGCCGCGATGGAGCATGGCAAGAACGTGCTCGTCGAGAAGGCGTTCACGCTCAACACCGAGCAGGCGAAGCGCGTCATCGAGGAATCGCAGGACACCCGCCTGCTATGCGCCGAGGCGATTTGGACGCGCTACATGCCCAGCCGTGACCTTCTCGTGCAGGCATTGCAAAGTGGCGCGATCGGCGACGTGGTGCAGATGCACGCCGACCTCTCCTACCCGCTCACTCACAAGAAGCGCCTCACCGACCCGGCGCTCGGCGGCGGCATCCTGCTTGATTGCGGCATCTATGCGCTGAACTTCGGCGGGATGATCTACCCGAACGCGAACGTGGAGCGCATGCTCAGCAACGTGGTGATGAGCCCCGAGGGCGTGGACCGCACGTTCCAGGCGGCGGCGGTTCTCAGCAACGGCGTGCTCACCGCAAGCTCCGCGTCCATGCTGTGCGCCTCGCCGCGCCTGGGCATCATCCAGGGCACCAAGGGCTACATCATCGTGGGCAACATCAACAACCCCGAGTACATCGACGTGTATGCCGCCGACCACACGCTCATCCAGCGCATCACTCCGCCCCAGCAGCTCACCGGCTACGAGTACGAGGTGGCCGCCGCCGCGCAGGCGGTGCTCGACGGGCGCATCGAATGCACGCAGATGCCCCACCAGCAGACGCTCCACATGATGGAGGCGATGGACGGCCTGCGCGCCGACTGGTCGATGCGGTACCCCACGGAGCGGTGATCAACCGAGCGGCGATCAACCGAGCGGCGGCACGCCGCTCCCCCTGCTGACTCATCCTCGACGGAAACACATGCCCTTTGATGAGCACGTGCCCTCCGATTCCGAGTGTTCAGGAATCGGAGGGCACGTTTTTACATGCATGTGCTTTCACACACTTGCTGTGGCGGCTAATCAACGCGCCACCAAACCGTTACTGCATCATGAAGCCGAGCTTGTCGAGCTGCTTGGGGTCGGACTGCCAGTTCTTGGCGACCTTGACGTAGATGTCCACCTTCGTCTTCATGCCGACGATGCGGTTGATGGGCGTGCGCAGCTTCTTCTTGACGCGCACGATGTGCTCCGCCTTGTGGCCGATGACAATGGGCTTCTGCGAGGGGCGCTCCACATAGATGGAGATGCTCACGCGCGCCTTCTGCGGCTGCTGTGGCTGCTGTTCGGGCTGCTGTTCGGACTCGGCCTGCTCGGGTTCCGCCTGTTCCGACTCGTCGCCTTCCTCGTACTCGCCGTCGTCCTCCTCATCCGGTTCTTCCGGTTCGGGGTATTCGATGGAATCGACGACCACCGCCAGCGAATGCGGCAGCTCGTCGGTGAGTTCCTCGAGCATCACGCCGCGCACGAGCTCGGCGATCTGGCTTTCCTTGCTTTCCTCGCTAATCTGCTCGGTCGGGTACAGCTGCGGGCCTTCGGGAATCGTGCCGACGAGCACGCGCACGAGCTCGTCCACGTTGTCTTTGTCTTTCGCGGAGACGGGCACGATGTCGGTGAAGTTGGCGAACTGGTCGATCTGCACGAGCTTGGTCATAAGCTCGCCGCGCGAGAGCAAGTCAATCTTGGTCACCACCGCCACGACCGGCACGCGCCAGCTCCATGTGCCGTCGTCGTTCTTCTTGGCGAATTCGCTGCGCAGACGGGACAGGATGCGCCGGTCGCCCGGGCCGATCTCCTGGTCGGCGGGCAGCAGGAACGCGATGGAGTCTGCATCGGAGAGCGAGGCGTCCACCATGTCGTTCAAGCGCTGGCCGAGCAGCGTGCGCGGGCGGTGGATGCCGGGCGTGTCGACGAGCACGATCTGCGCCTGGGGCAGCGTGAGGATGCCGCGGATCACCTTGCGGGTGGTCTCGGGGCGGCTGGACGTGATGGCGACCTGCGTGCCGAGCAGCGCGTTGATGAGCGTGGACTTGCCCACGTTCGGGCGCCCCACGACGGCGACGAAGCCGGAGCGGTGCGGCTGCTGGGAGACGGCACCGGCCTCGGATGCCGCCGCGGCTTGTGCGGTGTTGGTATGCATGTCGGTATTCTCAGCGTCGGTTCCGACTGTATTGGCCGCGTTGATGGCCGTGTTGGTGGAGTTTTCGTCAGTCACGCTTGTCCTCGTCTTTCCGTTCGGTGTGCTTGCGTTCGTCATGCTCGCGATCGTCGTGTTTCTCCTCATCGTGCATGTGGTCGCCGTAGATGCGATCCTCGTAGCGAGCGTTGGTGTTGGTTGTGGTGTTGATTGTATTCAACGCCTGGGAATCCACACCGCTCTCCGCCTCGTCGGCTTTGCTGCCGGAATCTGCCTTCGTGTCGAATTCGTCGCCCGCAGGTTCCACAAGGATCGTGGAGACCTTCTTGCGGCGACCGGCGGAATCGACGGCGGTGAGGCGCAGACCACGGGTGACGGCGGACGAACCGACGAGTGGCACCCGGCCGAGCGCCTTGGTGAGCAGGCCGTAGACGGTGTCCACGTCGTCCTCGTCCAGGTCGATCTCGAACAGTTCCTCGATGTCGGAGAGCGGGGTGCGTGCGGGCACCTTCCACGTGCGGTCGCCCACCTTGACCGGGTCGGCGTGCTGGGTGCGGTCATGTTCGTCCTCCAGCTCGCCCACGATCTGCTCGATCGTGTCTTCGATGGTCACCAGGCCCGCGATGCCGCCGTATTCATCCACCACGACGGCGATGTGCTGGCGGCTGCGCTGCATCTGGTGGAACAGGTCGTCCACGGGCTTCGTCTCCGGCACGAGCATCGGTTCGCGGGCGATCGTGTCGACGGTGCGGCTCGCCGCCTGCGGGTTGAACGTGACGGCGCGTACGGCGTCCTTCATGTAGGCCATGCCCACAAGGTCGTCGACGGATTCGCCGATGATCGGCACGCGGGAGAACCCTGACCGGGAGAACATCTTGAGCGCGGACTGTAGCGTCTGGTCGCGGTCGATGCAGATCATGTCGGTGCGCGGCACCATGATCTCGCGCGTGAGCGTGTCGGAAAGCGTGAGCACGTTGCGCAGCATCTCGGAGATCTCCGGATCCATGTCGCTGCTTTCGGCGAGGCGGTCGATCGTCGCCTTGCTCTGCTCGAGCTGGAGCTTCTCCAGTTCCTCGTCGTCCGAGAGCTCCTGCACATGGCGCTTCGCATGGCGGTCACGGGCGAAGGGCGCCAGCGCCACGGCGGCGCGGGCGATGCGATGGTAATGCAGCAGGCATTGCAGAGGCTGGGCGGCGCCCATCGAACGGGGGCGCACCTTGACGGTCACCACGCCGAAAACGAGCGCGAACAGCACGCCGCTGAGCACCTCGGCCCACAGCGGCGCCCCGCACAGACCGGCGAGCACCGCCACGAGCGTGCCGGTGATGATGTTGCACAGCACGCGGAAGAACGTGCACGCGCCGCCGGTGGCATACCGGTCGTCGATGAGCCGCTGCACATGGTGGATGCGGTCGATGTGCTTCATGCGCGTGAACTGCGTCTCGTCCGATGTCTGCTCTTCGAGGATGAGGTTGTTGAGGCTGGCGCGCGTGACCTGCCCCACGGCGGATTCGACGGATGCCATGATGAGCGAGAGCCACGCCAGGGCGATGACGACGAGCGCCAAAACCACGATGATGGCGATGTCATAGGCTTGCAGCTGGTGCATGGCTATGCCTCGTCCTTGTGGTCGCGGTCATACTCGGCGAGCAGGTCGGGCGCCCCGGGCGGCAGGCTCACGTCGGTGGTGAGGCCCGGCCGCATCGCGAGGAACGTGAGCAACAGCTGGCGCTGCAGGCCGAACATCTGTTTTTCCTGCATGGGGGTCGTGTGGTCGTAGCCCAGCAGGTGAAGGATGCCGTGGATCTCGAGGAGCATCATCTCCTCAAGCGTGCTGTGGCCGGCGGCCTGTGCCTGCTGGCGGGCCACATAGGGGCACAGCACGATGTCGCCGAGTACGCCTTCGGGGCGGTTGTCGCCGTCGCCGGGGCGCAGTTCGTCCATCGGGAAGCTCATCACGTCGGTGGGGCCTTCGAGGTTCATCCACCGCATGTGCAGCTGCGCCATCGCCTCCGGCTCGTTGAAGATGATCGTGAGGTCGGACTGCGTGCTCACGAGCATCTGGTCCATCGTCCACACCGCGAGGTCCGAGAACAGCTTGGGGTCGATGATCCATTCGGTTTCGTTCAATACGTCGACGCTCATCGCGTGCCTTCCTTTGCAGGGCGTTCCCCGCGGGAATCCTGGTGCGAGTCCCTGTGGGACGCCGCATACGAATCATAGGCGCGCACGATGGCGCCCACCAGGGCGTGGCGCACCACGTCGCGGGTGTCGAGGTGCACGAACGCGATGTCGTCGATGCCGCCGAGCACGTCCTCGATGCGGGCGAGGCCGGACTGACGCACCTCGAAGTCCACTTGCGTGATGTCGCCGGTGATGACCATGCGCGTGTTGAAGCCCAGGCGCGTGAGGAACATCTTCATCTGCTGCGCCGTGGTGTTCTGCGCTTCGTCGAGGATCACATAGGCGTCGTTGAGCGTGCGGCCGCGCATATAGGCGAGCGGCGCTACTTCGATCGTGCCGTCCGTGAGGTACTTGTGCACGCGCTCACCGCCGATCATGTCGGAGAGGGCATCGTAGAGCGGCCGCAGGTACGGGTCCACTTTGTCAGAGAGCGTGCCGGGCAGGAAGCCGAGCTTCTCCCCCGCTTCCACCGCGGGGCGCGTGAGGATGATGCGGCGCACCTCGCCGTCCTCGAACGCGCGCACCGCCTTGGCGACCGCCAGGTATGTCTTGCCGGTGCCGGCGGGACCGATGGCGAAGGTGATCGTGTGGGTCTCGATGGCGTTCACATACGCCACCTGGCCGGCGGTCTTGGGGCGCACCGGCACGCCGCGCGCCATCGCGATGACGCCGGGCACACGCACGCTGGTGTCTTCGAACGGGTCCTTTGCCCAGCCCACGCCGTCGGCGTTGACCGCCACGCCAGGGATGGAAGTCGTGGCCCCGTGGTGTTTGCGAGTGTGCTCGCGGGCATGCTCGTAAGTGGCGTGGATGCGGCTTTCGCCTGCCTCCGTGCCGCGCGCCGGCACGTCCGGGTCGGTGGCATAGGGGCTGGCGAGCAGGCGCGTGACGTCATCGGCACTGTAAGGCGCCGTGTAGGCGGCGTCGATGATGCGCTGGATGATCGTCTGCGCCTTGAGCGCGTCGGCTTCGGTTTGCTTGGACCGCGACATGATGGCGATGCGATTGCCCCGCACGATGATCGTGAGATCGGGGAAGGCATCCTCCACCTGCCGGATGATCTGGTCTGCGGGACCGCAGACGACGACGGGGTCAAGCTCCGCGGGAATGGTGATGGTGCGGGTCGAAGTAGCCACAGGTTCCTTTCAGTGAATCCAGCGGTGAATCAACGGATGGGAGAAAGCGGCATGATGGTGCAGCCGGCTCAGGCGAGCGCCGCCGCGACCTTCGCGGCATCGGCCTTGCCGCCCAGCACATGGGCGTGGCAGTGGAACACGGTCTGGCCGGCGGCCTCGCCCGTGTTGAACAGCAGGTGGAACGCGCCGCCGCACTGCTCGTCGGCGATCTGCTGCGCCACCTCGACGATGTGCGCGAACAGTGTGGGATCGGCCTTGGCGACCGCCGCGGCGTTCGGGTAATGGTCCTTGGGGATCACGAGCACATGCACGTCGCTCACCGGATTGATGTCTTTGAATGCGTAGACCGTATCGTCCTCATAGACCTTGGTGCTGGGGATGGTGCCAGCGGCAATCTTGCAAAACAGGCAATCGGCGTCTTGTGCCATGGTGTGCTCCTTTGGTTGGCGGATTTCCGCGGTGTTTTCCGGAATGGTTGCTTTCCGGGTTGATTGTCTTCCGAGGTAGTCGGCGCGGCCTAGTGGCGCACGCTACCCGCCTCGGTTCTGGTTCCATCTTAAGCCGTGTGCCGCCGTTCCGCCGCGCACCACACGCACAATTCGCCATCCGCGCATTCTGGGCGGATTCCATCGGTTTCCATCGGTCTGGCTGCGGTCAAAGGCTGGCGGATTCAGTACCTGCCGATGGCGCGGCTGAGCAGCGTGAGCGCCACCGGACCCGCCGTGGAGGCGCGCAGGATAGTGG
>JAQXZM010000134.1 GCA_029227215.1 Bifidobacteriaceae bacterium
AGCCATGATGCCGGCCTGCTCGATGAACGTCTTCGGCGGTTTCGGATAAATCGGCGGCTTCGGGTAGATATGAAACGACCCCGCCTGGTTCGCTGCGCCAGAGGCGCTCGCGTGCGGGGTACTGTCGTGTGTCATATTATCGGCTCCTTCCCTTGTTTTGCAAGCGGTTGGGCGTGTCCACGGCTGTTACGCGGAATCACTTCCTGCCCGTCCCAGTCTGTTGGGGTTTCGGCTTCCATTCCGCCGCCCGGTGTCATTTGGTCGTGTCGGTCTCGGTGTAGTACCGGTAGGCCGAGTCGAAGGATTCGGTGAACAGGAGGCGGAGCGTTTCCATTGCGTTCTCGAATGCGGCTTTGGTGGATACGCGTGAGGTGCTCCAGAACAAGGCGCCGGCCATCGCAGCGAGCCTTTAGTCCATCCAGTGGAACCACGCGTCGAAGATGGTGTGTGCCACGTCTGATTCATCTTCGTCCCTGCCGCCGAGAAGTGTGTCAGCCGCGAGTCCGTCGGGCATTGTCCGCTGTCCGACCTCGGGGGAGAGAACCCGGTACCCATGCCGAACCAGCACGTCTGGCACGCGACGTCGCTCGTCCCACGGAAAGTCTGCGGTCATATCGTCGACGCAAGGGAGGGCCGTGCTCCGATTCGTTCCATCAAGCACGCGCCATTCGTCACTGACCTTCATGAACGCGGCGAGCGGCGCAATCCGGCATAGCGTCACCGACGCGTGTTGCGTCACTCGATAGCCGTTCTGGATCTCGGGCTCGATGCCACGGCGTGCCAATTGTATTTCGACGAAACTCGCCCAGCCGCCGCTTTGGTAAGCGTCGTCCTCCACGCGCAGAAGCGTGTACTCGGGGAGCGCGCCCAGTTCATTGGCGATCGCGCGGTAATCGGGCTCGGTCCAATCGTCGAAGACCGCGTCGTCTTTGCATGCCTTTCGCAACGCGCACGGGTCAACGGTGAAATCCGGTGCACTGTCTGAAGTCATCATGAGTTCAGTGTACTGTCCCGGCATCGAGCGGCGGTGAAATGGGACGGCGACGCCGGAAAATAAAAACCTACTGGGCCGAATCGGCACCAGCAGGCGGTGGTGGAGCTAGGGGGGGGAATCGAAATCAGTGGATATGCTAGATACCAGGGGCAGTTGCACGAAACAATTGCCGAAGCCTACGTCGATGCCATCTATGATGGAAAACAGGCAAGCGCGCTGAGCTTGGATATAGTTGATGCGTTCATCGACAATCGGGGGCGTTAGATGAGTAATGAGAATCTTCCTCCATACGGTGAGCGTCTTGACGCATTCACCGGCGATAACCCGGCACCCGCTTCTTGGCTTGAACTGGACGACAGGGATGAATTCGCTTGGTCGGAGTATGAAGGTCGCTGCACTCTCGTATGGCGTGCGACCGGTCGCCCGGTGATATTCTCAGGCGGACTGCTCTCCTATCAGATTCCAATGATGTCGATACCTTATCCGACTGATCGCAGGTTCGACTCTGCCGAGCCACTGACCGTGGCTGAACACTATCGGTACATCCTCAGCCATGGGAATTTCGACAAAACATTCACTAAGATGACTCCGCCAACGGAATCCGAGAGCTGATTCCCTACCAAGCCGCCTTTCGGGCGGCTTTTTCTTTTACCAACCCTGCAGATTCTGCTGGGGTTTCGTGTTTTTGGCCGGGGCTAGTGCCCTCGGCGCGGGATCCTTCTCCATACACCACTCCGCGCGCCATGGTGCGATTCCATGGCCGGCCACGAGACCAGTAATCCAATTGAGTAGGTAGACGAAAGCGAGGCTCCCATGGCTCAGGCGTAAAGCCCGAGCGGGGTGGCCTCGCTCTGTATCCGATTCTATCACGCTTGGTGGTTTGCCTGAGTGGTCGAAGGGGTCCGGCTGTAAACCGGGTGCATGATGCCGCGCTGGTCCGAATCCAGCAACCACCACGACTGGCCGCCTTCGGGCGGCTTTTCTTTTACCGACCCCGGCGGATTCTGCTGGGGTTCCGTGTAGGAGAGAATCCAGTCGCAGTCAGAGGAATGCGTGCGACGTTGGTGACGTCGAGGAAGAAAAGCGGTACAATAATAGTGAGAAGTTTCTTTATGGGGAGGTGATTGGCATGGAAGTGAAGACATACCGGGAGGCCATGAATCTGCTTCTTCCCGATCTCGACCGTTATGGGCTGTCTGATGTGAAGAGGGAAGTCCAGAGCGTGGACATGAATGCCAATACCTCGCTGGCCCTTGGCATCCTCGTCAAGTATCTCGTGCAGGTCAGCGGTGCTGTTCCGAGTTCTCCGGATGCCGTCAGACTCGTTCTCGACCGGCTTCTTGAGGAGGGCGAGGACGAGATGGACTGGGATGCTCAGCTTGCCTGCCGTGAGCTTCTGCGCCGCGCCGGCGTGCCGGAGGACGAGATTCCCGGTTCCGACGAGTAGTCTTCGTCACGTTCTTCGTTTCCCTATGGCCGCCTTCGGGCGGCTTTTCCGTATTTTGGCCCCGCAGATTCTGCGGGGCTTTCGCATATCCGTGCCCGCCTTGTGGCGGCTGTCACATTGCGGTGTCGATGCGCTGGATCCCCGTTATGTGTGAGTGGCGGCTGTCACATAGGGCGCGGCGGTGGTGTGGGCGGATTCGTGGTTGGCCTGTTTTCAGGGTTTCTTTGTGTGGCGGGTGTTGTTGCGGCGGCTATGTGTGAGTGGTGGCTGGCACTTTGAGGGTTTGGTGGGATGGGCGTGGTGTGGTGTTTGGCTTGTTTACTGGGGTTTGGGCTGTGCCTGGTGTTGTTGCGGTGGTTATGTGTGAGTGGCAGCTGGCACATTTGGGTGCTGCGCGGCGGGTGTTACGTGGAGGGTGCTGCGCGGCGGACGCCGAGATATGGCGGAGTCATGGGGATTTGAGGGTGCGCGCGGGAATCCAGTAGCTGCAACGAAAAATCCCCGCAACCGTTGAGGGTGCGGGGATTTTTGATGAGTGGAGCTAGGGGGAATCGAACCCCCGACCTTCTCCATGCGAAGGAGACGCGCTACCAACTGCGCTATAGCCCCGAGTCGTGGATATCAGCCTAAGTCATGGACATCGCCGAAGCGGTGAACAAACTCAGCGTGCTGTTATCACAACACAAGAAGTCAGTTTACAACGTGCCGAGGCAGGTGGCAAATCGGCGAGGCGGTGGTGGTGTGCTGCGGTCTGTTCCGCCGGCAATTCCACCTCGCCGGATTCGCTGTGAATGTGGAAGGGTGCACGGCGCTCTGCACTGTGCGAATTGCCCATACAGCATGGATGTGATTGTGCAATCCGTCCTGAGCTGTGCGGCGTGGATCCGGGTGATGGGGCGGATTCAGAAATCGTGGTGTGAATCCGGGGCGCGCGGCACGAATCTGGGCGATGGAGTGCGGATCCAGAAACCGTGGCACGAATCCGCACCGCGCGGCGCGAAATCTAAGGCATGCGGCGCGGATCCAGACTATGCATCCTGGATCCGCACCGTGAGGAGAATTACTCGGCCGCGACCTGTCCAGAAGCTTGCTCAAGTGTCTGTTCAAGCTTCGCCGTGGCTTGCTGCTCGGTCGACTCGGACTGCGTCACTTGCTCTGCCGATTCGGTCGCCTCTGCCTGCTCGGCCGGTTCGGCGGACTCAGCCTGCTCGCCCTCCGCGGCCTTCGCGGCCTTTTTCTTCTTGCCGAACTTCGCCTTCCACAGGCCGATGACCGTAGGCGCCAGCGAAATGAGCAGGATGAGAACGATGACCAGCTCGAAGTGCTGCTGCACAGCCGGCACACCGCCGAAGAAGTATCCCAGCAACGTGAACAGCGACGACCACACGAGACCGCCCAACACGCTGAACGGCGCGAAACGATGCCACTTCATGCCTGAAAAACCCGAAATGAACGGCATGAACGTGCGGATGAAGGGGAAGAATCGGCCGAGGAACACGGCGAGCGGGCCCCACTTGTCGATCATTTTTTCCGTCTTGGCGATGCGCTCAGGCGTCATGGCCTTCGCCTTGCCCGATTCGAGAATCCGCTTGCCGAAGAAATGGCCGATGAAGTAATTGCACTCATCGCCGATAATCGGCGCGCACCAGACGACGGGCAGCAGCACCGAGAGCTTCAGCCCGGAATTGGGGTCGTGCGCAAACACGCCTGCGGCAAACAGTAGGGAGTCGCCTGGCAGGAACGGCAGGAACACCACGCCGGTTTCGATGAAAATAATGAGGAAAATGAACGCATAGGTCGGTCCTAGGCCCATTGCAATCCAACTGGCGATCGCGCTGCGCGGATCTTTGAGAAGATTGATGAAGAAATGGACTATGCCCACGGCTGGCCTTTCATTGAAGCGAAATATCGGTAAATGTGTTCGTTATTGAATTATGCGGATTGCGAACCGATCCGAAGGGCGAATCGGCAAAGAAACGAGAAACGTGTTCCCCTTGGGGAAAATGTAGCAGACTTTTCTTGAATTCGCGCCGAAACCGAGGTTTCATCACAAAACCATCAAAAACAGGAAACCTGTGGTTCAACCATCTCGGTCGAGCCACAGGTCTGCTGTGCCGGGGAATGTCGGGGAATGCCAGGGAGCACTGTGGCGCCAGGCAACTGAATCAGGTGTTCGGTAGCCAGCCGACCCGTTGCATCCGCCAGGTTACGTCCGCTTTCTTGGATTTGGATCCGCGGAGTTAGATTCACGGATTTAGATCCACGAATGCAGCCACATGTGCTGCAGCCAGAATTCGTAGGGGATCGGCATGCCGGTGCTCAGCGGCAGGAAGTACAGGCTCACGAGCACGATGACCGTGAGGCTCGCCCCGCTGATCCAGCGGAAGGCGAACGCGCTGAGATTCGCGCGCACCCAATCGAACACATAGCAGATCGCCAGCACCATCCACGGCAGGATCACGATGGAGTAGAACGTGAACGTGGTGCGGTTGATGTACATCCACCACGGCATCCAGCCGCCGATGAGCCCGGCGAACACCGCAAGGATGCGCCAGTCGCCGCGGCGCGCGATGAGGCCCATGATGAGCACGAGCAGCAGGCAGGCGGTGGCGAACCACCACAGCACCGGGTTGCCCAGCGACGTGACGGCGCTCACGCATTGCTTGCTGGGCGCGGCGGCGCACAGCGCGGGGTGGCCGTCGATCTTGTTCCAGTGGAAGCTCGTGGGGCGGATCTGCAGCGGCCAGGTGAGCGGATTCGCCTTGTAGGCATGCGGGCTGGTGAGCGTGGTGTGGAACTTCCACATCGTGATGTGGTATTGCACGAAGGAGCGCAGACCCTCGGGCAGCCAGGTGATGCCCTCGCCCGGATGCTTGGCGGCCCAATCATGCATGTAGGAATCCGGATGGATGAACCAGTTGATCCAATCGAGGAAGTACATGCCGATGTACAGCGGCACCATGTACAGCGCGGCGAGCAGGCCGTCCTTGGCGATGGTGGCGGGCAGCCAGCGGCGGTAGCCCACTTGGTGGCGGTTATAGCCGTCCCACAGCACCGAAAGCACTGCGAACACCGCGAAGAAATAGGTGCCGCTCCACTTGACGCCGGTCGCCAGGCCCAGCAGCACCACGGCGCCCACGCGCCACCAGCTGAACGCCACCACCGGGCCGGACGACCTCACGACGAGGCGCACCGATGGCTGGCCGGCGGCGGCATGCTGGTCGCCGCCCTCGCCGCGGCGCTCGCGAGGCTTGAGCTGCACGGTGCGCACCACCATGCCGGGGCGGCTCACGTCGCGTTCGTGTGCTGCCTGCAGGCGCCGCAGCGCCCAGTCGCGGTGGTTGAGCAGGCATAGGAACGCGCCGAGCACGAGCACCATGATGAGGTTGTCGAGGATGCCGATGCGGCTCATGGCGATCGCTTCGTTGTCGACGGCAAGCAACAATCCGGCGAACGCGGCGATCGTGAGGTTGTGGAACAGGTGTAGCGCCACGCGGCAGATGAGCAGGATGGCGAGGGTGCCGACGATGGCGCTTGTGGCGCGCCATGCGAAGCTGCTCGCCGCCCCGCCGAACAGCTTGAGGCCGATCGCCATGAGCCACTTGCCCATCGGCGGGTGCACGATGTACTCCGCGGAGCTGGAATACAGATAGGTCTGGCCTTGGGCGAACAGCGTGTCGATGTGCACGCCGTCCACGTACTTGGGCCAGTCGCGCGCCTCGCCGGTCATCATCATCGACCAGGCGTCCTTGACGTAGTACGTCTCGTCGAACATGATCTGGTGCGGGTAATCGAGGCGGATGAAGCGGATCAGCCCGCCGAACAGCGTGATGAGCAACGGCACCACCCAGGTGAGCGCGCGGTAGGGCAGGCGACTCAACGGGTTGCGGCTGCGCCGGCGCGCGATGCGCGCGCGGGACGTGGCGGTTGGTGGGGTGAGCGTGGCGAGCGTGCCAGCAGCGCCGGCCGTGGCGTCGGCGGTATCGCTGCCAACGCCGCCGCTGGTTGCGCCGGTGGCCCCCAACGCGGCGTTGTCGATGATTTCAGGCTGTTGCGAATTCATGCCTTCAGACTACTTCGCCCCCGTCCACAATGCTGCCCATCGCGCAGCCGGCCTGGCGGGCGGCATGCAGGCCTCATGACGAGTCTCGCTCCTTCCTCAGAAGCGGGATTGATGCCGATGCCTCGCGGGGAGTGCGACACGTCGGGTGTGATAATACGCCGTTGGAAGATTCTTCTCCTGTAGACTGTTGCTTGCTTGAAACAATGTGGTTGTGGAGCGCGACCATCACTATCAGGAAAGGAACCTTATGGAGAATTCAAAGAAGGTGTGGAAAATCATCTCCGCGATTGTTGTGTGGGTGACGCTCATCGCTGGTCTTGTGGTGCTCTTCGCGATGCACGAGAATCTGTGGGGCGCGCTCGTGATGCTGCTTGGCATGGTTGTCAGCGGCGTCATTGACAAAATCACTGGCGGAGACCCTGTGGATAGGGTGGCGGCGAGTGCCGCAGCCGCGCAGAATCCCCAGCAAGGTGCTCCAGCGCAGCCGGTGCCGGCGTCTGCACAATCTGCGCAGACTCCAGTGTGGCAGATTGCGACATGGATTGCATCCGGTGCATTCATCATCGTGGGAATCGTGCTGCTGTGCATGCACCTTTCTGGTGCGGCGGCGGTTGTTTTGGCAATCGGTTTCGCTATCTACGCGGTCGCTTCGCTGATCGAGGCGGTGCGCGGGTAAAGGGCGTGCGGGTGAAGGGCGTGCGGGTAAGCGGCGCGATAGCAGCTGGCTCCGCTCCGATGCTCTGGTACCCCGGTCCCCGGCCTTGATTCCCTGACTGCGTGATTCCCGGCCGTGATTCCCAGCCGTGATTTCCCGGCCGTGTGCGTTTGCGCGCACGGCCGCGGAATCTTGTTGTGTGGTGCATGTTCGGCTCTTCTCTGGTGCGGGTGTCATCCAGCGCGTGTGCGCGTCGGCGCACCCGGCGGGGGAGATAGGCGCGGGAATCGTCCATTCCGCTGGGGGTATCTGTCTCCCGTGTGCGCGGCTGCGCACCCGGCAGGCAGAATGAGCTTGGGCGGAGGCGGCTGAACGGATATGCGCGGGTCGGGGGATACTGGGGGTATGGAAAATGTGAATGCTGAGGATGTCGAGCAGATGACTGATACGAGAGCAGTTGCGGGGTCCGGGGAGTCCGGCGCGGATGCTGTCGGCCCCGTCCCTTCCGCCGTCGCTCCCGCTTCCTCCCCCTCCCCCTCCCTCGCCCCCGATGCCACCCCAATCCAGGACCACGACGGCTCGGTTACCGATGGCATCACGATTCCGCACGGATGCGTGGTGCTCGCCGCCACGCCCATCGGCAACACGGGCGACGCGTCACTGCGCCTCATCGCGCTGCTACAGCAAGCGGACATCGTCGCCGCGGAGGACACCCGCCGCCTCTACGACCTCGCCCGTCGCCTGGGCGTGCACGTGAATGGCAGGGTGGTGGCGAACCATGACCACAACGAGCGGCAGAAAGCCGACTCCCTGCTCGACGAGGTGGAAGGCGGCGCCACCGTGCTGCTCGTCTCGGACGCCGGCATGCCCACAATCAACGATCCGGGCCTGGCGATTGTGCGCCGCGCCATCGAACGCGGGCTGCCCGTCACGTGCGCTCCGGGGCCGTCCGCCGTGCTCGATGCACTGGCGCTCGCGGGCCTGCCGACTGACCGCTTCTGCTATGAGGGCTTCGTGCCGCGCAAGACGAGCGACCGCGAGCAGCGGTTGCGCTCATTGCACAACGAAATGCGCACGATGGTGTTTTACGAGGCGCCGCACCGCATCAGCGAGACGATGGATGCGCTTCTCGCCGCCTTTGGTCCCGACCGCCAGATGGCGCTGTGCCGTGAGCTGACCAAGGATTACGAGCAGGTGCGGCGTGGCAGCATCGAGCAGGTGCGCCAGAGCGTGGTGGACGATCCGCCGCGCGGCGAGATTGTGCTGGTGATCGCCGGTGCCTCCGCCGAGGAGGTCAATGAGACCTCGCCCGTGGTGCTCACGGATGAGCAGCTCGCCCGCTTGGCTCAGGAGCGTGCCGATGCCGAGGGCATTCGCATGAAGGATGCGATCGCCGAGGTCATCAAGGAGCATCCGCTGCCGGATGGTTCGTTCCCCAATCGCAAGAAGGTCTACCAAGCCTCGCTCACCCTGAAGTAGTGCCGCCTGCTTGCTCGAACGTGCGCCCAGACGAGCTGCTCAGACGAGCTGGTCTCGGTGAGCTGGTCCTAGCGCCCTCACTCCAAGTTGGCGGGCCCGAGCCGGCTCACACTGGCAGATTCGAGCGAGTCTTAAGTCGGCAGGCCCAGATCCGCGCGAACTTGGCATTTCGGCCATCATTGTGCGGATTTTTGGCCCGGATACTGGCCGTTGTGCCAAGTTGGCGGGGTCGGCGTTTGGCAATCATCAATCAGCAGAAGGCGGCAGTGTTGCGGCACCGGGCTCTTGTAAGGATTCGCGCAGCAGCTCCATCGCCTCGCGCACGCCGGGGCCGCCGGCGCGTGCAATCGCGTTGATAAGCGCTGCCGGTGCCGCGGTGTTGACGATAATCCATCGGCGCAGCTCCGGGATATGTGCCAGTTCCCACAGCTCCGACACCGGCGTGCGCGGGTCGGACGCACACTGTGCGGTTGGACGGAGCGCGGTTGGACGGAGCGCAGTGGGGCCGGAATGCGGCGATTGCGGTTGGCTGGTCTGTGCCTGCGCGATTCGCGCAGATCGAATCCGCGCAGACCGAATCCGCGCAGATTGAATTCCGGCAGATCGAATTCCCGCAGGTTGAACCCTCGCATAGTGAATTCCGATGGGCCAACCGTCTTCGTTTTCGTTGTCGAATTGCCCGGCCTCCAATTCTTCGTAATCGTTTTTCATTTCATCCCAATCCGCAGCAATTCGTGCGCCGGTTCGTGCACGGATCCGAATGCTGACCCATACACCAGATTGTGCACGGATCCGTATGCCGACCTATGCGCCGGTTCGTGCACCGACCCATGCGTCCGGCCCAGCTCCGCCCCCGACCCCGCCGCCAGTTGCGACCCCACCCCCGGCTTCGACTCTCGCGCCGCCCCGCGCTTCTCCCTCTGCGGCATTCCCACCACTGCCGAAGGCCGAAACTCTGCCTTGCGCCTCTCCCGACGCCGTGACTGAATCGCGCATTCCTGCTCCGCCGCACGCATCACGCGGAACATCTGCACCGCGCTGGGGTGGCCGGTCGCGTGCGGATTGTTGTGCAGGGCATGAATGCAGGCCTGCGGGGTGATGGCGCACTCGTTCATCAGCGTGGCGACTGTGGCATGCTGCTTGCACGCCGCCTCGTCGTCGGCAACGTCAAGGCACGCGATGTCGCATGCGGTGCACACGGGCGTCGCCACGTGCAAGCGGTGCAATATCGCCACGTCCCGGTTCTCCACCCTGCGGCAGTGCATGCGCAGCGCGCGGTTGTAGGCGTCGGACTGGTAGTGCGTGGGCGTCACGACGTCGAGTGTCGCGGGGAATTCGCCGCCGATCCAGATCCACGCGGCAAGCCACAGGCACACGGTCGCGCCATAGGGGAGCATCGGCCGCACGATGTCCGCCCGGTCGAGCGGCGTGAGGCAGTCTTGCTCCCGGAACAGCGCCACATGCTGCGACGGGTTGACGGTGCCCGCCTGGTGCAGCGTGAATTGCGACATCGTGCCGGGCAGCTCCTCCCGCTCATAGAGCTTCGCGGGGTTCTTGCCCCACGGATCCTTGGGGCCTTTGGAACCTTGGGAATCCTTACCTCTTTTTTCGGCGGCTCTGGTGCTTATTCCGCGGCTGCCTGCGGTGCTGCGTGGCGCGGTGCTGCATGGCGCGGCGTGCGCTGAGGTATACGCCATGGTGTGTGCGGTGGCACACACGACAGCGGATTGCGCAGCGGGCTGCGCGACGGATTGCGCAGCGTGTGCGGTGGCGCGCGCTGCGGTGTGAGCGGTACTGAATGCCGCGGTGAGCGCGGCGGTGCGTGTTGTGATTTCCATATCTGCACGTTATTCGATGCGCGCCATGCGCGAAAGCGCCTTCGCGAAAATTGTGGATAAGCGGAAAACTTTTTCCCGATGTGGACAATTCCCCGACTTATCCCCACCCCTGTGCACCACTCATCCACCATGAATCCACTACCGCGCCGGCGGCGGAGGAGAACGGCGCAAGTAATGGCCGGCTGGTTCCGCGCGTGTGAGAATGCGTGCGTTGCGCGACCGTCATTTTCAAGACTTTTCAGCTCACAAAATATCCGAACGCCGTGCCTTGCGTCAGAGCACCGGATTTGAGAAAATGTAATCACGAATGCTTCGCCGTCCGTGCCTGCGTCCGTCGTGCCGGTCCCACGTAAAACGGAAATCGCCGCCAGCATGATGGGCGTTAACATGCCAGTCCGATCCAGCGGACGCGAAATTTCTGGAAGGGAGCGCACCCGTAATTGCGATTGTCGTCTCGCGAGCGACGGAAAAGACCAGGAGGCGTCGGCCGGCCCAAGGGCACCGACGCCTCCTTCATATCTAGAGCACAAGTTCATATCTAGAGCACAAGATGAAGGGCGGAGCCATATGGCGGTATTTTTCGATCCCGCGGAATCAATACGCGCTGCACATGCTTGCGCACCTGTGTATGCCGAGAGGTTGCTCGCGCGTCGCGTGCTCTTCGTGCCATCGGATGGGAGCGCTCCGTTGGAGACTGTGTATCAAGCGTCCAACTTCATGCACTTGTGCGGGGTGAGCTACAACAACATTTCCGCATTAACGTTCTGGAACCTTGCGATTTCACATCGACTGCCCGTCGCTGGTCTCCACGCAAATAACCGTGGAGTTGTCGCAAAGCGCGAGGTGCTCTCCACGTTGGTCAGGATTGACGAAAAGGGAACGATAATGATTTCGAATCCTGAGCTCCCTGGCAGGACGCAAGCGGATGCCGTATGTGCATCACTTCCTTATGCCGTGGGATACAGAGATTCAAAATCCGGCATGCATCCTTGTACGTCGCTGAAACTCCCGGACGCCAGAATGGCTGGGAGTCGGAACATCGTGATGGTGTTGAAAACGAGGCCAGAGGAAGCCGTGTATTCAGTAATATCGAAAAGCCTGCGCGCGCCGATTCCAAGAAGTATGACAGCAAGGTAGCGAACATCCGTCGGTCATTGCGTGCCTATGAAGGCGAGTGCGTGTTTGATATGCAACTGCTGCAAGAGGCGTTGTGATCGCCTTGGAATCGGCGTGGCGAGAGAGGACTGGACGCGCCGGCAGTGGTCCAAGGTCATGCGTGATGATCGATGTATGCTAGCGCTTCGGTGCTGGATTCCTCGATGGCGCGGCTGAAGAACGTGACCCAGCCGTCCCAATCGCCGGTGTTCGATACGGCGAGCAGCGCATCCCGATATTCGGTGCTGTGGCTTTCGAACCATGTGGATAGGGGAAGTACGGGTTGTGTCAGCTGTCGCCGTGACATCATCTGCAGCAAGATGAGCAGCCTGCCGACTCTGCCATTGCCGTCCGTGAACGGGTGAAGCGTCTCGAACTGGTAGTGGAACAGCGCCATGTCGATGATGGAAAGCCCTGGATCCGTGCGGTCGCGCCACCAATCGAGCAGCGCCAGCAGCGCGGATTCCAGACCAAGGCCGGGCGGCATCGGGATGAACCGTGCATCCTCGATGCGCTGCGTGGGCGAGCCGATGAAAACCTGGCTCGATCGAAGCTGCCCGGCGTCGCCTTGATCAGCGTCCGTGCCACGCGCCAGCAGCTGCTGCAGTTCGCGGACGAGCGAGATGCTGATGGGGCGATCTCGCTGGACTTCGCCAAATCCGTAATCGGCTGCATCAATCACGTCGAACACGGCAGCGAGCGACGGGTCCCAGCCGCTTTTATCGTCGCCTGGCTTGTACTGCTGAGTCAGCACCGTGTGCAGATCGGCATGGATGCCCTCCATGGCGCTGGTGCTGTGAGCCTCGCGGCGCATGGCATTGCGGACGAACGGCTTGATGCCCTGCAGTTGGCGGCGAGCCTGTTCGTCAAGCCGCGCGAGCGCCGTGGCTGCACGCGTGGCGGCGCCGATTGTGCGTGGCGAGAACTCCGGGTAATCGCCCAGCGGGTCGGGTACGAATGCCTTGGCGCGGTATTCGGTGATTCCCGACGGGGAGAGATATTCGCAATGCAGCGGCACGAGCGTGCCGGGCGCATTGGGCGTGGCGGCGGCGTGCAGGGTCAGCTTGTTGGTGCTCGGATTCGTCATGCCCAGATTCGTCATGTCCGGATTCGTCATGTCGGGAGCGTTCCATGCCATGGCGCAGATGATACCAGTGCCGATTTCGCCAGCTGAATCGCCGCAATCCGCAACGAACCGCATGGTCCGGCAGCGCGCCGCCCTGGCTTCGTGTGCGCGTAGGCGCACCCGGTGGGCGGGATGACGGGCAGTTGGGTTCCGGGGGAGCGCCCAAGCCGCTCGGGCCGCTCTGCCAGCGCCGACTGCAGCGCCCTCCCATGTCGCCCTCCATGTCGGCGCAAGCATCGATAATCGCAACTATGACGAATGTTCTTGTTTCCGTTGCCTGGCCGTATGCAAACGGCCCCCGACACATCGGCCACGTCGCCGGTTTCGGCGTGCCGTCCGACGTCTATGCCCGTTACGCCCGCATGAAGGGCGACAACGTGCTCATGGTCTCCGGCACCGACGAGCACGGCACCCCGATCCTGGTGCAGGCGGAGGCCGAGGGCGTGAGCGCGCAGGAGCTCGCCAACCGCTACAACGCGGTCATCGCCAAGGACCTGTGCGACCTGGGCCTGAGCTACGACCTGTTCACCCGCACCACCACCGGCAATCACGAGCATGTGGTGCAGGAGATGTTCCGCCAGTGCCTCAAGAACGGCTACATCTACAAGGGCACCCAGCAGGTCGCCATCTCGCCGAGCACCGGGCGCACGCTGCCCGACCGCTACATCGAGGGCACCTGCCCGATCTGCGGCGCGGACGGCGCCCGCGGCGACCAGTGCGATAACTGCGGCAACGAGCTCGACCCGATCGACCTGATCAACCCCGTCTCCAAGATCAATGGCGAGACCCCGATTTTCAAGGAGACCGAGCACTACTTCCTGGACCTGCCGGCGCTCGCCAAGGCGAACCTCGCCTGGCTCAACACCCGCGAAGGCTGGCGCACCAACGTCATCAACTTCTCGAAGGGTCTGTTCAAAGAGGTGCGCCCCCGCGCCATCACGCGCGACATCGACTGGGGCATCCCGGTGCCGGTCGATGGCTGGATCGACAACCCCAACAAGAAGCTGTACGTGTGGTTCGACGCGGTGATCGGCTACTTCAGCGCCTCCATCGAGTGGGCGCGCCGCAAGGGCGACCCCGACGCATGGCGCGCCTGGTGGAACGACCCGAACGCCTTGGGCTACTACTTCATGGGCAAAGACAACATCACGTTCCACTCTCAGATCTGGCCCTCTGAGATCCTTGCCTACAACGGCGAGGGCGACAAGGGCGGCGAGCCGGGCGAATACGGCCATCTCAACCTGCCCACCCAGGTGGTCGCCAGCGAGTTCATGACGATGGAAGGCAAGAAGTTCAGCTCCTCGCGCGGCATCGTCATCTATGTGAAGGACATCCTGGCGCGTTACCCCGTGGACGCCGTGCGCTATTACATCTCGGTCGCCGGCCCGGAGAATTCCGATTCCGACTTCACCTGGGCGGAGTTCGTGCGCCACAACAACGAGGAGCTCGTGGCGAGCTGGGGCAACTTGGTCAACCGCGTCGCCGTGCTGCTGCACAAGAACTTCGGCGAGATTCCCGAGACGAAGCCCGAGGCGTTCACCGATGACGACCGCGCGCTGCTCGACGAGTCGCTCAAGGCGTTCGACACAGTGGGCGGACTGATCGGCGAGCACCACCAGAAGGCCGCGCTTTCCGAGGCGATGCGCCTGGTGCAGGACATCAACAAGTACGTCTCCGCCGAGGAGCCGTGGAAGATCAAGGACAATCCTGACCGCCTCGCCGCCGTGCTCTTCACCGCCGCACAGGCCGTGATGGACGCGAACGTGATGCTCGCGCCGTTCCTGCCCCACTCCGCGCAGAAGGGGTGGGAGACGATGGGCGGCACCGGCGTGTTCTCCCCGCTGCCCCACATCGAGCAGGTCGAGGACCTCGACAAGCCGGGCTTCACCTACCCGATCATCACCGGCGAGTACAAGCTGGGCGTGAACGTGCACCCGTGGGCGCGCGAGGAGCTCAAGCCGCACACCCCGATCGCCAAGCCGACGCCGATCTTCCAGAAGATCCCGCCGGAGGCCGTGAAGGAAGAGCTTGCCCGCTTCCAGGCGGACCTCGACGCCCGCCGTGCCAAGGAGGCCGCCCGCCTCGCCGCCGAGAAGGCGAAGCTCGCCGCCGCCGAAGGCAAGGAAGGCACTGAAGGCAAGGAAGGCGCGGAAGGCAAGGATTCCGAATAATCCGCGGGATTCCAAATGATTGAGCGGAAGGATTATTCCGTTGTCGCATGATTGCAATGCGGAATGATTATTCCAGGCGATTGCTCCGAATAATGATTCTCCCGAGCAGTCATTTTGAATAATCAACAAGCGCGAATGGCAAGCGCCCCGACCAAGAAACCGGTCGGGGCGCTTCGTTATTGATTGGAGCTGCGGTGGATTGGGCTGCGGATCGATTGGGGCGGATTGATGGGCTCGCGGATTGATTGGGCCGCTGCTGAGCCCACTGCCGATCCCACTGCTCAGTTGTCGAACGACGGACGGTCGATCGGCTGGATCGGCGGCACTTCATAGCGATTGGCGTGCGCGGCATGGGAGGAATCCGCAGCGGCTCCGGAGACCTTGGCGGCGCCGCCATCCCCGCCATCCGCGCCATCCGCGCCGCCCGAGCCACCCTTCGCGTCGCGCCCCGCCGCCACATACTCCATGTTGGCGGAAAGCCCGGTGGTTTCCAGCCGCATGCGCAGCTCCGAAGCGGTCATCGGGGTGGCGAACAGATCGCCGATCACCTCGGCGCAGCCCAGGTCGAGCAGCTCCTGCACCTGGTCGGGCGTGCTCACGCCGCTCAGATACACCGCGAAATGGTTGCGCTTGGCGGCATCCACGATCTCCGACACGATCGTGTGGGCGCGCGGGTTCTCCAGGTCCTGCACCACCGACGCATCGAGCGTGAGCGCGTCGGCGGGAATCTGCGCAAGCGCGGCGATCTCGGAGAACGACGTGCCGCCCTCCACGATCACGAGGCGCATGTTGGGAAGCGCCGCTAGCGCCTTGATGTCATCTTCGCAATCCGGGCCCTCGCCGGCATGCTGGATCGCATCGCGCCCGATCTGCAGGTGGAACGTCACCTCCGGGTGCTTGGCGCTCGCGGTCTCCATGTATTCATAGAACGCGGCGTCATCCAGCTCGCCGCCGTTGAGCAGGAATCCCAGCGTATGGACCCGCGGCGCATCGGCATCGGACACGACGGCGCGCAGCTGCGTCATGTCGCGCAGCGCTTGCTCGATCGTGTCAATCGTGAGCCGGGTGCCCAGCTGCAGGCGCACCGCCTCGTTGGCGATGAAATCATGCTGCAATGGCTGGCCATCCGCGCCCACGATATGCGGAATGGCGTTGACGCCCACCATCGTGTTGGTGCGCAGGTCGAACGCCGGCTGGTAGCGCATCGTGAACGAATTCTTCTCGATGGCATCGCCCAACGCGCCGGACGCGAGCACCGACTGCGCTGAATCGCTTTCCTCGACGGCGCCCGCCAGCGCAACGGCATCACCGCCGATGCCCGCGTTCGCCAGCACTGCATCGATCTGCGCGAAATCGCGCGGCGCCACGATCGCGGTGGACGTCATCGTGGACAGCGACACAATGGCGTCGTCGGCATGCACCGGCAGAGACGTGGTGTTGCGCAGGTCCTCGGCAAGCCGGTCGACGTTGGTGCCGGGCGTGACCTCGTGGAGCACGACGGCGAAGCTGTCGCCATCCACGCGCACGAGCATCGCGTCGTCGGGAGCCATACGGCGGATGCGGTCGGCGGTGGCGCGCAGCACCACGTTGCCGGTGCGGCGGCCGAAGCGTTCGTTGATGTGGCGGAAGCGTTCGATCTCCAGGTAGACGATGGCGATGGTGTTGGCGCTGTTGCCGGTCTCCAGCGTCTTGAGATACGAGACGAACGCGCCGTAGGTGTAGGCGCCGGTGAGCGGGTCGCGCTCGCCCTCGGTGCGCAGCGTCGTGACCTCCTGGTGCACGCGCAGCTCCTCGGCGAGGATCTCGGCGGAGGAAGCGAGCACCGCCGCGTCGGCGGGCAGGAACGGCCGGTTGAACATGCTGCGCTCGAACACCAGCACATACTGGTCCTTCCCGCTGCCGATGGGGCCGGATGCCCGGTAGGAATGCCACGGGCGGCGCGCCAGGGCGTCGCGGGAGCTGATGAAGCAGCGCACGTTGGGCATCTCGCGGTTGAGCGTCGATGCCACCACGTTCTCCGGCGCCGTGTGGGGAAGCGGCAGCGAATCGGTGACGGCGGTGATGGCGCGCAGCGAGTTGCGGTACCGCATGAGGCGGCGCACCGCATAGAAGCTCAGCAAGCCCAGTGCATAGGCATCGAGCAGCGCGAGGAACAGCACATGCACGTTGAGGATGTCGGTGAGGGAATCCGAGAATTCCACGATGGCGGGCGTCCAGACCATGAGCACCGCCGCCGCGAGGTCGCATACCGCCAGGCCGATGATGCGGGTGAGGCTGAACTCCGGCATCGCGGCGCTGATGGGCACGCCCACCAGCACGAACACGAGCAGGTCGCACACGAGCCGCACCGCCACGATGGCGACGGCGATGATGAGCAGCGGCGCGATCCAATGGCCCACCAGGTAATCAAGTACCGCAGCCGACGGCGTGGAGCCCTCGATCATGCGGCGCAGCGTCGCGGGCTCGCCGCCCAGGATCGCGCGGATCACGGGGATGGGCGCCAGCGCGGTGCTGGTGCGGATGGCGCCGATGAAGAAGCTCTTGGCGTTGCGCGCGCTGCACAGGAACGTGACGATGAGCAGCGGCATGAAGAGCTGGTCGAGCGTGCCGGTGACGAGCAGCATGATGGTGAGCAGCGGAATCACAGTGTGCCGGCAGGAGAGCGTCTCGCTCGACAGCCCCGTGGCATATGCCATGCAGACGATGAAGCTGACGATGGAACCGGCGGTGGCGATGGGGTGCGCCGTTGCGAACGGCAGGAACGCCGGCCAGTAGCCGATCGTGAGTCCCGCGAGTTCCGCCAGGCACACGAGGGCGAGCACCCACACGCGCGTGTTGTGGTGTTGCCCGGGCGGCAGGAGCGTCTGCTCGTCGCTCGCCGGGCTGATGGGCACCGGGTTGATGGGCACGGGGTTGCTGGCTATTGGATTGCCGGTTGCCGGGCTGTCGGCTGTCGGATTGACCGGTGCCTGATTGCTAGGCGACGTGGTTGATGTCATGTGCACTCCCTGATGAATGCCGGATGAAGAAGTCTGTGGTGCAGAAGTATGTACTGCAGAAGTATGCGTGCGGCGCGGTGCCGTCAGCGCGGTGCCGTCAGCTGGTGGGCCCGATGAGCCTCCACGGGGAATCCACGCCATTGGCGGTGCTGTCTGGCTGGACGCCGGTGTTTTGCTGCAACGCCTCGTAGATCTTGTTGTCCCAGACGACCTTGCTGCCCTTCGCGTAGGTGGTGGCGGCGTCCCAGGTGGGGTAATCGCTGCCGTTGCGCTCCCATGTGGTGTTCATGTTTACGATGGTGCCGGGCGTGCCGTGGAATCCCGAGCCCAGGATCGTGGCGAACTCGCCGCTCGTCTGCTTCATGCCGCTGCACGCGGTCTGGGTGGAGGTCACGGAGGCGTTCTCGCCGCACTGCTGGTCGCGGTTGAGCGACCACATGCTCACGCGCCCCAGGTTGGCTTGGAGCGCGAAGGTGTTGACCTGCTGGGCGTCGTCGAGCGTGAGGTATTCGCCATCGGTATCGTTCTGCCCGATGAGCACGGTCACGCCCATCATCTCCCAGATCTGGGTGTCGTTGAACAGCTTGCCGCGCGAGTAGAGCATGCTCCTGTATTGGTTGTGCACGGCGTTGAGCGCCTGCTTGATGAGCGTCGCCTGGTCGGTCGTGGTGGAGGGGACGTTGAAATCCATCGCCATCACGTTGAGCGAACCGAGGTTCACGCCGGCGTCGAGGAACGATTCGACGGTCTGCTTGCCCGCATCCGTGAGGCCGTCGGTGCCCACTGGCAGCGTGAGGCCCACGGTGAGGCTGGCGCCGGACTGCTCCGCCTTGCTTTGCAACGCGGCGACCGCTTGCGCGCGGCGCGTGGCGGCATCGCTGTAGCCATCGAGGTTGGATTCCTCGATGTCGAAATCGATCGACGAGACGTGATAGCGCGAGATGACCGCGTCGTAGGCGCTTTGCAGGTCCTGCGCGGTGGAGCATTGCGAGGCGAGCTCGTGGCCCTGCTGGCCGCCGAAGCTGATGGTGACGGTGCGCCCCGAACGCGCGGTGCGGGCGATGCGGCTGTCCATGTCGAGTTGCGAGGCGGCGTCGTCCATGCTGTAGTAGCCGCCCCAGCTGGGCGTGCACCCGGAGGGCGCCGTGATGAAGCCGAGCACGACGTTCTTGTAGACGTCGCCCACATCCGATTCGAACGTGTAGCTCGGGGTGGAAGTCACATCGGCATAGCCGCCGAACCACGGGGCGGGGAGCTTCTTCGACGATGTGCGCGTGTAGACGAGCCACGCCCACACGCCGCCTGCGATGAGCGCCACCGCCACCAGAAAGGCGATGAATCGCGCGATCGAGAATCGGCGCCCTGGGAAGAGCGGTTTTCTGCGACTCATGGAAGCCTCCTTCCGCAGCTGTTTCCCTGCGAGGCCGCGGCTGGCCGCCCGCGGGGTCGCAGCGAGCAATCCCGCGGGATCACAGCGGACGGCCCCGCGTTTCCCCGCGTTTCCGCGTCCGTTTGGTGCGCTAGCGTTGATTGTATCGAGGGGCTGTGCCAGCGTTTACGCGGAATTCATACAGGAATTCCCGCGAGGGATATGCCGTTTGGTATAACGTTACAGTTCCTTCTCGGTGCTCAACACTACGAGAGCTGCGCGAAAAGCGGCGGCGACGGTGTGTTTCGGCGCGATCTGGCCGCACACCGTGCGTCTGCTCGCGGCGCGCAGTCGGCATGTTCGGTGAGGTGATGGGTAGATGGCGAATCACAATGCCAAGGCAAACGATGCCACCAGGTCTCCCAAGCAGGGCTTCCTGGGGCTCGGCAGCCGTCGCATGCCCGACGGCCGCATCCGGCAATGGGGGGCGGAACGCTCCACGCAACCGCTGTCGATCATGCACGACAGGCCGTCCGGCCGCAAGATCGTGATGGGCTATGTCGCGATGATCATGACCGTCGTGTGCTACGTCGTGTACATGGTGCGCATGATCCTCACGCTCTTCGTGCACAATCCGAACGTGACGCTGCGTTTCGTGCTCGAAGGCGTGCTGTACCTGCTCATCGTGACCGTGCTCATCTTCAGCGCGATGGTCTACCTCGCCACGCGTCAGGGCGCCATGCGCCGCTTCATCACCCACGAGCGCGTGCCCCGCGCCATGCTCGACGAGCACTTCGACCACGGCTACGCCAAGGGCATCACGGTGCTCATCCCCTCGTATGTGGAGCAGCCCAAGGTGGTCGAGAAGACCATTTGGTCCGCCGCGCTCCAGGAATTCCCCGACATTGCCATCGTGCTGCTCATCGATGACCCGCCGCATCCCAAGGATGACGAACACCGGCGCATCCTCCAGGCAAGCCGCGACCTCGTGCCGCGCGTCATGGCGGAGCTCGACGCGCCCGCCAAACGCTTCACCGCCGCCCGTGCCCGCGCCCGCGCCGAGGTGCGCGACCGCCTCTATGCCCGCCGCGGCACCGTGGCGCAATGCGTGGAGGATTACCGCGCCGCCGTGCGCTGGCTCAACGACAAGGCGGATGCCTGGGAGGTGCAGGACCACACCGATGCCTTCTTCTGCGACCAGGTGTTGCGCGGTCTGGCCCGCGAATTGGGCGAGACGTGCGAGGCGCTGCGCCAGGCGGTGAACTTCAACGAGCGCATCTCGTCGGAGCGCCTGCTGCAGCTGTACAACCGGCTCGTGTGGATCTTCACCGCCAAAGGGTGGTCGTTCGAACGCAAGCAGTATTGCTCCACCTCGCAAGAGGGCAACAAGGCGATGAACCTCAACTCATTCATCGGCCTCATGGGCCACAAGCTCAAGCGCGAGGAGACCGCGGACGGCGTGGCGCTGCGCGACATCCGCCCCGGCGAGGCACCGGACTTCGTGATGCGCGACTCCGAGTACGTGCTCACGCTCGACGCCGATTCCATGCTGCTGCGCGACTACTGCCTGCGCCTCGTCTACCAGCTCGAGCAGCCCGGCAACGAGCGGGTGGCGGTCATCCAGACGCCCTACTCCTCGTACCGCGGCGCGCCTACGCGCATCGAACGCATCGCTGCCGCCACCACCGACATCCAGCATGTGCTCCACCAGGGCATGACGTATTACGACGCCACGTTCTGGGTGGGCGCGAACGCGGTGATCCGCAAGCGCGCGCTCGACGACATCTGCGTCGTCTCCACCGAAGACACCCGCACCATCAAGACCTACATCCAGGACCGCACCGTCATCGAAGACACCGAATCGAGCGTGGACCTGGGCTATTACGGCTGGCACTTGGTCAATTACCCCGAGCGCCTGAGCTACAGCGCCACCCCGCCGGACTTCGGCTCGCTCGTGGTGCAGCGGCGCCGCTGGGCGAACGGCGGCCTGCTCATCATCGGCAAGTTCTTCCGCATCGTGCGCGCCCGCCGCGCCAGCGCCGATCCGGTGAAGCTGGGGGAGTGGTGCCTGCGCGTCAACTACATGGCGTCGATCGCGTGGTCGAGCTTCGGCCTCATGTTCCTGCTCGCCTACCCCTTCGACCAGCGGCTGCTGAGCCCCTGGGTGGTGCTCGCCTCGCTGCCGTACTTCGCCTCGTATGCCTCGGACCTCAAGTACAACGGCTACAAGCGCTCCGACATCTTCCGCATCTATGGCTTCAACATCGTGTTGCTCACCGTCAACCTCGCCGGCACGCTCAAATCCATCCAGCAAGGCATGACGAACACGAAGATCCCGTTCGTGCGCACGCCGAAGGTCTCGAACCGCACCGCGTCGCCGCCGCTCTATGTGGCGATGCCGTGGGCGATCGTGATCTTCTCGTGCTTCGTGTTCTACTCCGATTACCTCACCCAGAACTGGGGCAATGCGATTTTCGCCGGGTTCAACGCAATCGTGACCACCTGGGCGATCGTCTCGTACATCGGCGTGTGGCATTCCATCCAAGACATGGTGGTGGGGCTCGTGCGGTGGTTCTTCGTGCCGGTCAAGCCCAAGGTGGCACCCGCGCAGCGCGTGCGCAACGACGCGATGCGCGAGGCCTTGGGCGGCAATCCCTCGTGGAAGGACGCGCTGTATTTCGGCGACCGGCAGATGGTCTACGAGACGCGGCGGCGGTAGCGGCGCACGGGGCCTGGCGGTAGCGCGGGGCTCGGCGGTAGCGCGGGGCTTGGCGGTAGCGCGGGGGGGCTCGGCGGGCAGCGCGGGGCTTGGCCTTTAGGCGCTGAGCGTGCCCTGCAGCTCTGCCTGCAACTTTCCCTGCAGTTCGTGCAGCGTGGCGTCGATGTCGGCGTCGATGAGGATCGAGCGCTTCGCAATGTGCTGGTCCGTCACCGCTTCGCCGAGGTTGATACTCGCATAGGTGGCGTTCGCATTGTCATACGTCCACTGCATGAACGGGTATTTGAAGATGCCCGGCGTGTTGCCGCCGCTGCCGAGGTCGAGGAACAGCACGTGGCCGCCGCGCTTCTCGGTGGCACGGGTGCGTGTGAGGAACGCCTCGTAGCGCTTGAGCGACGTGTGCCACAGCTCGTCCTCGGCGAAGGTCTCATCGCTGCGCAGGTTCGGCTGCATCGGCGATCCATCCTCGGGGCAGTGGGGAATGAGCTCCTGGGGAATCGCCATGCGGATGGATTTCCAATCGCTGGGCGGCAGCAGCGCGCCCCAATCCGCGGAATAATCGGCGGCGACGGCGGTGCCGGTGTCGGTGGCGGGTACGTCGGTGGTGCTGGCGGGCGCTGCGAACTCATCGTGCTCGAAGCGGAAGCCCTGCGCCACGAGCATGCGCTTCACGTCCTGCTCGTTGCTGTAGGTGCGGCTTGTGCCTGGCTTCGAGCTTTGGAACAGGCCGTAATCGCCTTGCGTGAAGAACAGGCGGTCATCAGGGAATCCGGCTTTCTGGAAGCAATGGTCCACGTTCGTCGTGATGACGAAGAAATCCTTGCCGCGCACGAGCTCGCGCAGCAGACCGTAGGTGTCGCGCGGCGGGTCCATGTAGCGGTTGATGTAGATGGAGCGGCTCCACCATGCCCAATAGGTCTCGAGATCCGGGTAATCCCAGAAGCCGCCCGAATACATGTCGGGGATGCCGTACCGTTCCACGAAGTCGTGGAAGTAGCGTTCGAGGCGTTCGCCGGCGTAGGTGAAGCCCGCGGATGTGGACAGGCCCGAGCCTGCGCCGATAACGATGGCATCGGCATGGCGCAGGGCGTTGGCGAGGCGTTCGATGGGAGTGGCGGGGGTAGTGGAGCGGAGAATCATGAGCACCTTGATGCTGTAGGGGGAGTGGCGGGTGGCGCGGCGTGGGGCGTCCCTGTGCGTGGCGGCGGGAATCGGATTCGGCGATTATGCGTCAAAACCCAGCAAATTGCGGTAAATCGCCTCATCGGTGGCACCGAATACGTCGAACACCACAGTGGGGATCGTTGCCGTGGTGTTTGCGGTATCGGTTGTGGAATCGGCGGAGGGACCGGAGGTGGGTGTCGCCGTGGCGTTTGAGGTATCGGCGGTGTGGGCATCAAGCCACGCGCGCACGGTGCGTACCGCGATGCGCGCCGCTTCCTCTTGCGGGAAACCAAACACGCCGGTGCTGATGCAGCAGAACACGATGCTGCGCAGGTGCAGCCGCGCGGCGGCGTCGAGACAGCTGCGGTAGCTCGATGCGAGCAGTGCGCGGGCCCTCTCGTTGGGACGCCCGTCGGCGATGGGGCCGACCGTGTGGATCACGTACTTCGCAGGCAGGTTGAAGCCGGGCGTCACCTTCGCTTCGCCGGTCGGCTCGGGATGGCCCTGTGCCTCCATGAGACGGTTGCATGCGAGCCGCAATTCCACGCCGGCGTAGGTGTGGATCGCGTTGTCGATGCACCAGTGGCCGGGTGCCCAGCAGCCCAGCATCTCGCTGTTGGCGGCGTTGACGATGGCGTCCGCGCGGATGGCGGTGATGTCGCCGCGGAACAGCCGCAGACGGGAGTCGATTGGTGCGGTCTGCACGGATTGGTGGTCGTGCAGCTCCACGATGCCGCGTTCGGCGATGATGTCGTGCAACAGGCTGTCTTGCGCGGCAAGCCACTCGGCGTTGGGCTCGATGGGCTCGCGCGTGTTCACATATGCGCGGAAGAGTTGCCACAGCTGCTCGCCGGTGTAGGAATGCAGCGCATCGTCGTTGGTGGGGATGTCTGGTTGCCAGCCGCCGTAGTGTTCGCGCTCATCCGCCAGATAACGCACCAAGGGAATCAATCGCTGTGCGAAATTGTTCATTATCGTTCCTTTCTGTCGGATGTTGCCCTAGTGGGGGCGGTGGCCCCTTCTGGACCGCCGCCCCCACGATATCGAGTCTTGCGTCAATCCGTTACGCGCGCACGACGGAGATGCGCTGGCCGATGTGATTGCCCGTGGCGATCTCGTCGACGACGGCGATTGCGTAATCGGCGTAGCTGATGATCGATTCGCCCTTCGCGTTCGGCGTGAGCTCCTCGCCGTTCACGATGTACTTGCCGGTGCGCTCGCCATCGGCCTGGAAGTCGGCGGCGGGGGAGATGTAAATCCAGCGCACGTCGTCGCGTTCGCGCAGCTCGGCGAGGGACTTCGCCTGCGCCTTGGCGAGCGGCTTGAACGCGTCCGGGAAGTCCGGGGTGTCAACGAGCTGTGTCTTGTGCTCGGGGTCCACGTACAGCGAGCCTGCGCCGCCGACCACGATGAGACGCGTGTCGGTGCCCGAGAGAATGTCCGCCAGGTGCTTGAGCGAGGTGGAGTGTTGTGACAGGGTGTCGGGGGTCCAGGCGCCGAAGGCGTCCACGACCGCGTCGAAGCCCTTGAGGTCGTCGGCGGTGAGGTCGAAGAGGTCCTTGATGATGGCGTGCTGCGCCACGGTCTTGTTCTCGCCGCGCACAACGGCGGTCACGTCGAAGCCGCGATCGACGGCTTCCTTGACGATGAGCTTGCCGGCCCTGCCGTTTGCTGCCACAACTGCGATGGAGGTCATGTTCGTTCCTTACTGTTCGAGGTTCCGTGATTGGCACAATGTCCTTGTAGTTGCGCGGCGGGTTTCTGCGCGGCGGTGTCTGCGCGGCGGTGTCTGCGCAGCGGCGTCCACGAGGCGGCGGTCGCGCGCGGCGGTGCCTGCGTGGAAGTGTCGCTGTACGAGTTCCCACGCGACTGTCCCCGCACTGTCGGGCGCCGCGTTCGGATTCGGCGACCGATGTGCGCGAACTACACGATGTGTTGGCATCGTGTTTGCGGTATCATCTAGAACCTGTGTTTCCTTTTGACACCATTGACTATAGCCGTTATTCTTACAAAAAGAAACCAAGCAATCGAAAGTGCCTTGATAACCCTAAGGTAACGATTTGATGATTTCAGCTCTGAGGAGGGGCGAAAATCATGGCAACGAATTCTTTCATCGGCGTGTCGCAGAAGAATCTGAAGAATCTGCCTGCATGCCCGGTTGAGACGACGCTTCAGCTGATCGGCAACAAGTGGGAGGTGCTGATCCTGCGCGACCTGATGCCAGGCACGAAGCGCTTCGGCGAGCTGCGCGCGTCCATCGGCACGATCTCGCAGAAGGTGCTCACTGCCAAGCTGCGCGAGATGGAGGCGAACGGACTGGTGCAGCGCAAGGTCTATGCCGAGGTGCCGCCGCGCGTCGAGTATTCGCTCACTCCGCTCGGCCGTAGCCTCAAGCCCGTGCTCGATTCCCTCGAAAAGTGGGGTCTGCAATACAAGGCCCAGGCAGCCCAGGCAGCCCAGGCAGCCCAGGGATTACGTGGCGAGTGAGGCGAGCGACGAGAGTGATGTGCGCGGGGCGCACTGGTGGTGCGCCGGCTGCACCGGGCGAGCAGAGAGCTTGAGGCGTGCAGACGGGCACCCCGATAGCTGCTGCTGCCTAGGCAGTTCAGCTGATTTGGCCTTTGGTGCGAGTGCCGGCTCGCACCAAAGGCATTTTTCTTGCTCCAGCTCGGTCCCTGCCCGTGCTTCTGCCCGCTGGTGTGCGTGGTCGCTCGCACCGAGGGTCATTCCTGCGCTCCGGTTTTGGTCCCAGCCCGCGTTTTGTTTGCTGGGTGTGAGTGCCCGCCCGCACGGAAGGAGATTGGCCAGCCTATGAGGCTGGTTTCCGGTCGGATTCTGGTTTGGGTGTGAGTGGGCGCTCACACCGGAGGTTGATTTCCAGCTGTGTTGGCTGCTTCTGTTGGTTGGATTGGCCTTCGGTGCGAGTGCCGGCTCGCACCGGGGGTGATTTCGAGCGTCGGCGGCAGGTCTCGTGGGTGGGATTGGCCTTTGGTGTGAGCGCCGGCTCGCACCAAAGGCCCTTTTCCTTGCTCCGGTCCTGTTCCTGCCCGTGCTGCTGCCCTCCGGTGTGCGTGGCTACGCGCACTGAGGGGTGATTGGTGGCTGCTGGTTGGGTATGTGTGTCTGTTTCCGCCTTCGGTGTGAGTGCCGGCTCGCACGGGAGGGAATTGACCGGTCTACGAGACTGGTTTCCTCTTGGATTTTGGCTTAGGTGTTCGTGGGCACTCACACTTTTCGGGCTTCGGCGGGTGCGCATTTGGAAAGTGTGAGTGGTGGCTGGCACTTTGGCGGGGTGATGATGATTCCGCGGCCGGTGCGGGCGGTGAATCCGTTGGGATTGCTGGGCTGGCTGATTGGGCGGTGGGGTGTGCATCTGGAAAGTGTGCGTGGCTGCGCGCACTTTCGCGCGGCGGGGAGTGCGGTGCCTGGAACGTGTGAGCGGCCGCTCGCACTCTGGGCGCTTGGCAGGTCGGATGCTGGGAATGTGTGAGCGGCGGCTGGCACATTGGCTTGTTGATGGGCCTGCTGGTCGACGGGCCTGCTTGTCGGCGTGCCAGACTAGCCGGCGGGCAGCCGAAGCTAGCGGGGAAGGCGCCCAATTGTGATTCCGGTGCGCAAAATCGTACAGTTGGAGCGGTGGTGTGCAAATCGACACAATTTCGACACAAAATCCGAAGATGGCTCTCAGGTTATCGCAGGCGTTTCCCAAGCACGAGGTGGCTTAATAATAACTGTCAGCAAGAAGCTGACCGGTCAAAGACCGATAATTCAACCCCTTCTTCTCTCTCCTTTTTCTCTCCGGCCCGGTGGTCTCCCTTCCACCGGGCTTTTCTCTTCCTGATGGCTGTGATGAATTGTCACGTTGGTTTGTTGGTTTGGTTGGGGTGGCGATTGCGCGAAGAAAGCGCGAAGAAAGAGTGGTGCGATGAGGAGGGCGGAGGGATATTGGGCGGGACCAAAATAAGAGACCAGACGGGGATTACCGCGGAGGGTGAAGGAGGAAACGATCCGTGGGCCGGATTGATTGGCATTGTGGAAGCCGCGCCTACACTGAAACCATGACTCATCACAAGCATCGCGATCGCAGCTGGCCCGACCTTCCGCAGCCCCTCCCGCCGGACGCGCAGGCGGTCGACAATCACACGCACGTGGCGTCCGTGGTGAACTATTCCCAGTACATGAGCGGCGAGGCGGCGGCGCGCGGGCAGTTCAACGTGCCGGTCTACTCCGCCGAGGGGCTGCTCGCCCGCGCGGCGAGCGTAGGCATCGAGGGCATCATCGACGACGCGTGCGAATACCCGCATCTGCGCACCGCCATCAACATGGCGAAGGCATACCCCGGTCGCGTGCATGCGGGCCTGGCGATCCACCCGAATGAGGCGGTGGCGCACGGGCATCGTGCGCAGATGGGCCCGGATGGCCTGGAGCCGCACTACATGCCGTGGCACGACATCCCCTTCGACGAGGCGCTCGCCGAGGTGGACCGCCTCGCCCGCGAGAATCCGCGGGAGGTCGTGGTGATTGGCGAGACGGGGCTTGATTACTTCCGTTGCGGCGAGGACGCGCGGCGCTATCAGATCGAGGCGTTCCGCGCGCACGTCGCGCTCGCCAAGGAGCTCAACCTGCCCATGCAGATCCACGACCGCGACGCGCACGCCGATTGCATCGCCACGCTCCTGCGCGACGGCGCCCCCGAGCACACCGTGTTCCACTCGTTCTCCGGCGATGCCGAGATGGGGCGCATTTGCAAGGAAAACGGATGGTACCTGAGCTTCTCCGGCACAGTGAGCTACAAAGGCAATGACGGCATCCGTGCCGCGCTTGCCGAGGCCGACCCCACGCGCATCCTCGTGGAGACCGACGCACCCTACCTCACCCCGATGCCATACCGCGGCCGCACGAATTCCCCCTCGATGATTCCCTACACGCTCCAGGCGATGGCCCAGGTGCGCGGCTGCAGCATCGCCGAGATGGCGCGCCTCACGCGTCGCAACACCCGCGAGTGCTACGGCATCTGAGGCGGTTGATTTCCGTAGCCTATTGACATTGCGGGCTGATTATTCCGCGGTTTGATTGATATCTCGCGAACTTGGCATTGCGGCCAGCATTTGGCTACGAATCGTCCAGAATGCTGGCCGCAACCCCAAGTTCGGCGGAGGGGATGCGGCCCCTCCGTCCCCGCCAAACGATCAGGTGCCGTTGAGCCAGCCGGGGAGAAGGGCACGGAACTCCCAGCCGAGGGTGGTCATCGGAATGCCCACCCAAAGCGGCAGCAGGTAGATGCCGAACACAACCGCCGCCACATCGAGCGTGACGGCCCAATTGCGCAGGGAATCGGGGTACTTGCTGCGCCGCCGCACCCAATCGAGCAGGTAGCAGGTGGCGAGAATCTCCCAGGGCAGGAACGCAATCGAGTAAAACGCATACGTCGTGCGATACAGATACAGCAGCCACGGCGCCCAACCGGCGAGCATGCCGGACCACACGGCGAGAGCGCGCCAGTCGCCGCGTCGCATGATGGCGAACACAATCGCTGCCACTAGGCACGCTGTGCCGATCCACCACACGACTGGGTTGCCCACGTTCGTGATCGTCGCCACGCAATCCGTGCGGGTAGCGGATGGTCCGCACAGCCCCGGGAAATCGAACGACAGCGGCTGGACGTCGTCGTCGAACACAGTATTGAACGCGGTGCTCTGGAGCTGCAACGGCCAGTCAAGCGCGGTGGATTGCGAGGGATGATACCAGCTGATGGAACCCGCCGTCTGAAGGTCATGGATATGACGCTGCACGAAGGAGCGTAGCGTCGCGGGCAGCCACTGGATGCCCTGGCCGGGGTTCTCCTCCGCCCAATGGCGGTAGAACGCGTCCGATGAGATGAACCAGCTCGTCCACGTCGCCACATAGGTGAGCACATAGAGCGGCACCGCGTAAAGCGCGGTGAGCAAGCCGTCTTTGGCGACGAGCGCGCCGAACCAGCGGCGGTAGCCCACGGTGCGGCGATTGTAGCCGTCCCACAGCACGGAGATGAGCGCGAACACTGCGAAGAAGTAGCCGCCGCTCCACTTGATGCCGGTGGCGATGCCCAGCAGCATGAAGCCGGCGAGCCGCCACCAGCTGAAGGCCACGACCGGTCCGGACGAACGCACCACGAGCCGCACGGACGGCCGCCCCGCCACGCTGCCCGCGCTGTAGGTGTCGCCGCCTTCGCCGCGCCGCTCGCACAGGCGCAACGGCACGGTGCGCTCCACCATGCCGGGCCGTGCCACGTCGCGTTCATGGGCGATGCGCAGTCGTTCCAGCGCCCAGTCGCGGTGGTGAAGCAGGCACAGGAATGCGCCGAGCACAAACACCATGAGGAATCCGTCGAGAATGGCGGTACGGCTCAGTGTGATCGCCTGGCCATCGAACGCCATGAAAATGGCGGCGGTCGTAGCAATCGTCACGTTGTGGAACAGCATGAGCGCCACGCGCGCCACGAGCAGGATCGCGATGGTGCCCGCCAGCGCCGCGGTGAAACGCCATGCGAACGGGTACGCCCCGCCGAAGAGCTTCATGCCGATGGCGATGAGCCACTTGCCCAGCGGCGGATGGGTGAAGATGGTCTCGGGTTGCGGCAGGAAGGTGTTCACGTCGCCATTGACGAAGGCCTCGCTGATTCTTGCACGGCCTTCGCCAAAGTTGAGGAGCCCCTTGCCTGCGTCTGGATCGGGCCATTGGCGCTCCGCGCCGGTCTGGAGCATCGCCCAGGCATCCTTGACGTACCAGCTTTCGTCGAAGACGAGGTCGTGCGGCGAGCCCAGGTGGAAGAAGCGCAGGAACCCGCCGATCGCGGTCACGATGAGTGGCGCGATCCACCCCAGTGCGCGGGTGCTCGGCCGATGCGCGCGCCACCAGCGCACGAAGCGGCCCGGTGCGTGACCGTTCGCGGCGCTCGCCTTGGCGCCGCGCTCCTTCGTGAGGAACGCGATGACCGCGTTCTTGTGCTGGGGCTGCCGAGCGGGCTGCTTTGCGCGTTGCTTGGGTTGTGCGGGTTGCTCCGGTTGCCGGGCGTTCTGTTCGCCGGATTGCCCGGTCTGCTCGCCAGCAGGCCCGTCGGGCTGTGTGCTAGATTGCGTGGCTTCCATGCCGTGCGATCCCTTCTGTTCTCTCGTGTGCTAACACCATGATAAGCGGTGGTTGGTGGATGCGTGGTGATTGTGTGGGTTGTGGTGGTTGCGGATTGGCTGATTCACGAATCGGCCACCATGCGCCCGTCAACCGCGCGCCCGTCAACCATACGCCCGCCCACCATGCGCCCCGCCGCGCGCCCGCCATCCAGCCGATATAGCGCGAATCAATAACCGCCCGCGGTGTTGCGGCGCACACATCGAATAGAGTGGAGCACATGTGTAGATTGCTGGGATACGCGACGGCGGGAACGAACAAGAGCCTGGAGGACGTGCTGGGCGAGGGCATCGTGCGCGAGTACCTGCGCCTCTCCCTCGTGCACAACGACGGCTGGGGCGCGGCGCTCGTGGCGGATTCCGCACGCCGCGCGGGCGTCGACGATGGCGGTGCGCCCACGAACGGCAGCTACACCACGCTCTACAAATCCACGGAGCCGGCATATCTCGACCCCGCCGCGAGCCTGCTCGCCCAGCAGGGTGCCCGCGGTGCGCTGTTCCACCTGCGCCTTGCCTCCTCGAACCTGCCGCTCATCATCGAGAACCAGCAGCCGTTCAGTGCCGACGCGATCTCGTTCATCCACAATGGCGACATCTCGGACGACGCGGGCCGCAACCTCGTACATGACCCCGACCTGCCCGTCACCCGCGAGCAGATCCTGGCGACCGGCGGCAAGTCGGATTCCGCCATTTACTTCGCCGTGGTGCTCTGCCACCTCAGCGAGGGCAAATCGCTGCCCGAGGCGGTCGCTGCCGCCATCGCGGACCTGCGCGTGCGCTACCCGCACAGCTCCTACAACTGCATGGTGCAGACGGAAAACACGTTCATCGTGGTCAATGCCGCGGGGCGCGTGGAGACGAGCCCACGCATCGTGGAGATCTACAGCCGTTTCGGCCTGGCGGACCGCGCCAAGGGATACCGCGTGCTGCGTTACCGCGACATCGACGGCGGCGGCGTGGTGGTGGCGTCGAGCGGCTTCCCGCAGGACGAGCGCGACGGTTGGCGCGAGCTGCCCAACAACCACATGCTCGTCGCGTCCAATCGCACCGGCCGCTACGACATCCAGCCGCTGTGAGCGGCCGCGATCATTCCACACGAAATCCAGGTCGCCAAAATCCGCCCCATGATCCCGCCCGAATCCCGCGCGAAATCCCGCCCGCCATAACTCCGCCCACCACGGGAGGGCGGGAATCATAAATATTTCATAGAGCGAAAAGCGCGATTATCCTCGCGCGCCCCGATAGGCTGGTGCCATGACGATTCACGAGTTCGACTACTTCCATCAGGACCGCTCGGTCAACCCTAAGCACCTGAACAGCCTGGTGCGCTTCTTCGAAAGCGGTGTGCTGCAGCCCCAGGACTTCGGCTTCGGCGTGGAGATCGAGCATCTGCCGGTGCGCGAAGGCACCGACGATGCCGTCACCTATGCCGAGAAAGACGGCGTGCACGAGGTGCTCAACGAGCTCTCGGCGTTGTACGACCCGGCGACGCAGTACGTGGAGAACGGCCAATTGCTGGGCTTTTCGAAGCCGGGCATCGCAGTCTCCCTCGAACCGGGCGGGCAGATCGAATGCTCGCTCGGCGTGGCGCATTCCGACGAGGACTTCGCACGGCTCTACACGCAATTCCGCCGTGACATCGACCCCATCCTCGCCCGCCATCACATCCGCCTCGTGAACTACGGCTACCAGCCGCGCACCCACGCCACCGACATCCGCATCATCCCCAAGCCGCGCTACGACGGCATGACCGAGTTCTTCGGCCGCACCTGGCGTATGGGCTGGAACATGATGCGTTGCTCCGCCTCCACCCAGGTGAGCATCGACTACTCCAGCGAGGAGGACGCCATCGCCAAGCTGCGCATCGGCGTGGCGATCGGGCCCATCCTCGCGCTGTTCTTCCGCAATTCGCCCTACTTTGAAGGCGAAGAGAACCCGTGGCCGTTGCTGCGCCAGTACATGTGGGACGGCCTGGACCCCCAGCGCACCGGCGTGCCCGCGGGGCTCTATGACAGCAATTACTCGTGGGAGGAGTACGCCTACGACGTGCTCGCCACGCCGCTCATGGTCACCGACCTCACCCACACGCCCGAGTATACGGGCGACGCGCCGGTGCGCCCCGCCTGGCATGACAACGCGGCGGACGTCTACCCCGACCGCGAGCTCAACAAGGCCGAGATCTCGCACATCCTCTCCACCCATTTCCCGGACATGCGCCTGAAGAACTTCCTCGAGATGCGCCACTGGGACTCGCTGCCGTTCGAGCGCGCGCAATGCCTCACGCATGTGGTGCTCAGCAACTTCTACGACACCGAGCAGCTGGGCAACCTCGCCACCTACTTCGATGGCGTGCGCGCGGTGGACGTCTACGCCGCGAAGGCCGATTTGCAGGCGAATGGCGTGGACGCACACCCCTACGGGCAGTCGCTCGACTTCTGGCGCGAATTCCTGCGCGCCGAAGGCAGCCTCGACGACGTGCCGGGCGACCCCACGCACCCCGACGTGTTCCAGCGGTAGGGTTGCCGGCGGCTGAGGCGGTAGGGTGCCACTTCCCGCATATCGTTGCGAATTGGCGCATTTCGCCGAGAGCCGACACGGTCGCGCACACCGTGTCGGCTCTCTTTTTATTCCATCGCCCTCGGTAAAATTGGCGATGTTCAAGCAATTGGCTAGCAATTTCAGCGCTTCGCAGCAGTATTGGCACTATTGCCGCAGTGCCACCATGGTCGGAATTGCCACAATGCCATACACAATGTCATATCCCGGCGCCGCCGGGCCTGCCTCGCCAGGCTCCCTCAGGCGG
>JAQXZM010000135.1 GCA_029227215.1 Bifidobacteriaceae bacterium
CGAAAATCTGCCGAAAGCAGGGCCAGCACCGCGCACATACCCGCCGGCATCGCCGCGACCATATGCGCCGACATGCGCGCCTGCGACGTTTTGACATCCAGGCGGCGCTTGAGCTCAATACGCTCCCCCACCATGCTCGACGCCTCGGACAGCAGATCGGCAAGCGGGGCACCGGTCCGCTGCGACACCTTGAGCGCCAACGTGACAAGCGAAAGCCCGGGGGCGTCGATGCGGACAAGCAGGTCGTCGAGCGCATCGGCAGCCGAAATGCCACAGTCGATCGCCGCCGCCACCCGCAGAAACTCGGTATGCACCGGCTCTTGCGCGTGAGCGCCCACAAACCGCATGCCCTGGGCCAGCGAATGTCCCGAGGCAAGCGACATGGAAAGTGCCGTAAAGGCCTCGGGCATGGCTTCCTCCACATCGCGCTGCTCGCGTCGGTGGTCAAAGACGTCGCGTGCGGCGCCGGCGGCAAAGGGCGCAACCGCCCCCAAAACAAAGCCGATGGGCGATAGCGACACCACGGCAAGCGCAAGGCAGCAGACGCCACTCGATAGCAACAGGAACGCTAAGCGTGAAGCATCATCCTCAACGACAAGACCGATGCGGCGCACGGGAACCAACGATACCCAGGAGCGAGCGATCTTTTTCAGCAGATCGTTTTCCACCAGCTCACGCGGCAGCTTCTCTGCCGCCGTCTCGAGCGTCTGGCGCACCAGCTCCGCCGGCGGCACCCTCGGCACATGAGGCTCCACTCCGCATACCGTCGCGACCGAAAACCCGGCAAGGCCCCCTACGACGAGGGGCACAACGACCTCCATTCGTCCACCTCCTCCTGTGTAAGCGTTCCCGAGCGCAAGCCCTCTGCGATAAACGGCGGCTCGCGGTTGAGGGTCCAGGTGCGCTCGGCGGCATCGAAGGTCACGTAGCGCTCGAGTTCCACGCCACCCGACGCGCCGCGTCGCACCCCCGAATAGGAGGACACAAAACGCCGGCCGTCCGCATGGCGCTCGGACATCACGATGCCGTCGAGCGCCATAGCGATTTGTTCCTCGATAAGCTCGCTCGGCAGATCGATGCCATAGCGCGCAAGCAGCGTCAAACGCACCACGGTCTCTTGCTCGGTGCCCGCATGAAGCGTGGTGAGCGACCCATCGTGCCCGGTGTTCATGGCCTGCAGCATGTCGCAACATTCCGCACCGCGTACCTCACCCACCACAATACGGTCGGGACGCATACGCAGGGCGTTGGTCACCAGGTCGCGGATTGTCACCGCGCCCTCGCCCTCAATTGAAGCCTCGCGCGCCTCCAGGCGAACCACATGCGGGTGATGCGCGAACTTGAGCTCGGCGGAATCCTCGATCGTCACGATGCGCTCGCCGGTAGATATCTCGCACGATAGCGCGTTGAGCAGCGTGGTCTTGCCCGACCCCGTACCGCCCGCAACCGCCAAATCTTGGCGCAGCGACACCGCACACGAAAGCAGTTGCGCATACCAAAGAGGCAGCGACCCCAGGCCCACAAGCTCGTCCAACGAACAGATGCGATCCGAGAACTTGCGGATGGTGAGGATCGGCCCATCGATCGCCACGGGCGGAATCACCGCGTTGACGCGATAACCTGTCTTGAGGCGGGCGTTGACGATGGGACTGCGCTCGTCGATACGCCTGCCCAGCGGTGAGATGATGCGGTCGATGAGCACGCGAATCTGCTCGTCATCCTCAAACGCATGCTCGATGGGGTATAAGACCCCGCCGCGCTCAAAGAAAGCCGAGCGGCAACCGTTGACCATAATCTCGGTGACGGTGTCGTCCTCGATGAGCGGCTGCAGCGGGCCCAAGCCCACCACGTCATCCAAGATCTCGTTGATGATGGTCTCACGCTCGGGCGTCGCCAGGTCGGTCGGTTCTTCCACGTTGAGTGCCGCCTCCACCGCAGGACGCAATTCCGAGCGGGCAAGAACCGGATCGATGTAGGCACTGATGCGTGCCACCTCGTCGTAGCCCACGCGGTCCATCACGGCCCGCTTGGTGCGGCGCTTGACCGCACGGCGCCGTCCCACATCGACAGGTGCCGTCGCCGCTGCCGCACCGGCTGCTTTAATTCTCGTTTGCAGGCTCATCGGCAATCACCCTCACGCGACCAGGGAAGGCGGATGCGCGGGCGTTCGGTGCGCGTTGCACGGTCGGCGACCATATCGCTCCAAGAGCCGACGGCGCACCCCAGTTCCACGAGCATCTCACGCGTGGCCTCGCGCACGCTGGTCGCGAAGGCACTGGCCTGACCCACGGCCTCGTCGGCACGACCAAACGTCATGAGTGCAGCCAAATCCTGCCCGCCATCGGCAATTCGAATTTTGGAACTGAGCGAGCACGCGATCTCAAAACGCATGGCAACATCCTCGTCGGCCCCACGCGCGCCGAATCGGTTGAATACGGCGCTCATGCGCGTGCGCGGCACGCCCACACGGCTTGCCAGCTCAATGACGCGCGCTGCAGACGTCGCGGAAG
>JAQXZM010000136.1 GCA_029227215.1 Bifidobacteriaceae bacterium
GAAAGGTCGTCGCCCAGTGCGATGAGCCGCAGGTATGCGAGCGCGTCCTTGACCTCGGCGCGGTCGAAGAACTGCACGCCCGAATACACGGTGTAGGGGATCTTCGCCTGCTGCAACGCCTCTTCGAGCGAGCGGGTGACGAAATGCGCCCGGTAGAGCACCGCGACGTCGCCGTACTTGGTGCCGCCCTCGTGGAGCGTTTCGATCGCATGCGCGATGTGGGCGGCTTCGTCCGCCGCGTCCTTCGCATGGTTCCAGGTGACCGCCGGCCCGCTCGGCTTCGTGGCCTCGAGGTCCTTGCGGATGCGCTGCTTGTTGGCGCCGATGAGGCTGTTCGCCACCGCCACGATCTGCGGGGTGGACCGGTAGTTGCGGTTCATCATGATGGTGCGCGTGCCGGGGAACACCTGCGGGAACGCCATGATGCGCTTCACATCCGCGCCACGCCACAAATAGATCGTCTGGTCGGGGTCGCCCACGACGAACAGGTTGTGGTGGTAGCCGCTGAGCTGCTTCATGAGCTCGAACTGGGGTGCGTCGATGTCCTGGAACTCGTCGACCATCACGTATTCGAGGCGCTTCTGCCATTTGAGGCGTATCTCCGGGTAACGGTCGAACAGGTAGAGCGTGAAGAAGATGAGGTCGTTGTAGTCCACGGCGAAGCAACGGCGTTCCTGGTACAGGTAGCCGCGGAATATCACGTCCTCGGGATCCCGCGCCTCGTCGTAAGCCCGCTTGAGCTCCTCGAGCGGCAGGGCGAGCATGTCGAGGTAGTACGTGGGGTCGGTGGCGCATTTGCGCATCTCGATCATGTCCCGCGCCTGGCCGAACGTCATCTGCCGCATCGTCAGGTCGCGCTCCTCGTAGATGCCGGCGAGCATCTGGTCGATGTCGGAGTTATCGAGCACGAGGAAGCTCTTGGGATAGCCCAGCGCGTGACCGTCCTCCTGGAGGATCGACACGCACAGGCCGTGGAACGTCGTGACGTAGCCGGTGTCGCGGTCGCCGGTGAGGGCGCGGATGCGCTGGCGCATCTCATGCGCCGCCTTGTTCGTGAACGTCGCGCACAGGATGGAACCGGGCATGATACCCAGCACATTCACCAGGTACGCGAAACGGCGCGTCAGGGCGCGCGTCTTGCCCGAGCCGGCGCCCGCCACCACGCGCACGTAGCCTTCCGTGGTGGTGACCGCCTCCCTCTGGGCGTCGTTGAGCCCGGCGAGCGGGTCGCCCGGCATGGCGGCGCCAGGAACGCCATCATCCAAGCCATTGCCGTCCATGAACCTGCCATCCATCGGTTCGCCGTCCATCGGTTCGTCATCCGTAAATCCGTTATCCATCATGCCTGCCTCCTTCCGTGCCCACCATGCTACACCTTATCGCACAAATGTTCGAATGATGACGCGCCGCGGAATCCGCCGAAAAACACCCGCTGTTCGCACCCAGCGAAACAGCGTCGCAGCCGCACGTCGCACAGCCAGATTTCAATATCGGATTTCTCGATGATACGCTTCGCAAACATTCATTTGATTGATACGAAAGACGCCGCCATCATATGAGCCATGGCACAAACAACACCACAACCGATACCACAGCAAACCGCACGGCAAACCACACCGCGCGACCCCGTCAACAGTGCAAACACAGCCAACATCGCCGCCCCCGCCAGCCCCGTCAATGCCGCCCCACGGAACGCATCCGCGCCCTGCGCATGGGCCGCCCGCGCCGCGGACGCCGCGCTCATCGCGGCCCTGACCGCAGGCGCCTCCGTCGCCGGCACGCTGCTCGGCGGACGCCCCGTGTTCAAGCTGTTCGGCGCGCTCATCATCGCGCTCGTCATCGGCTTCGCGCTGCAGATACCGCTGGGCGCCTGGTACGGGCACGGCGGCGCCGCCCACCGCACCGCCGTGCGCACCTCGGCGGGCTTCATCTCCAACAAGTTCCTGCGCCTGGGAATCATCCTGCTGGGCTTCAAGCTCAACCTCCAGCAGCTGTTCGCCGCCGGTGTCAAGACCATCGCGCTCGCCGCATGCATCGTCGCCGTCACCATCACCATCACCTACCGCGTGGCGCGCAGACTTGGCGTGGAGCCGCACCTGGCGATCCTCACCGCGGGCGGCACCGGCATCTGCGGCGCCGCGGCGGTGATGGGCATCTCCGGCTCGATGCCGCTTGACGAAGGCGCCGCAAGCCCCGAGGACGCCGAGAAATGGCATGAGGACGAAGCGATGGCGGTGGCGATCGTCGCCATCATGGGCACGCTGTTCGCCCTGGGCGAGCTAGCGCTGCGGCCGGTGCTGGGCCTTACGGACGTGCAGTTCGGCACGATGGGCGGCGCCAGCCTCCATGAGATCGCCCATGCGGTCGCCGTCGGCGGCGCGGCGGGCGACGCTGGCATGAACGCCGCCATCATCATGAAGCTCTCGCGCGTGCTCATGCTCGCCCCCGCCGCCATCATCATCGGCGCATGGTGGGCGCGCAGCCCGCATGGCGCGGCGACCGGCGGCAGCAAGCATGTGCCGATCCCGTGGTTCATGCTCGGGTTCGTGCTCGCCTCGATCGCAGGCACCTACATCCCCGCCGTGCAGGCGGCGACGGCCATGCTCGTCACCATCGCCTACCTGGTGCTTGGCATGGCGATGGCGGCACTGGGCACGAACGTGGACTTCAAGGCGATCGCGCGGCGCGGCCGCACGGCGTTCCTCGCCAGCCTGCTCGTGTCGGTGCTGCTCGCCTGCCTGGCGTTCGCGGCGGCGAAACTGCTGTTCTAGAGGGCCGCCTTCCGCGGCATGGCGCGACACATGATTTCCCGAGGGAATGCGACACTTGTTGCCGTGTTCCCTCTTTTGCATACGTTCGTGACCGTGTACGAGTACGGGCAGTTCTCCGCCGCTGCAGCCGAGCTGCACGTCTCGCAGTCCACGGTCTCCACACGCATCGCCTCGCTCGAGAAGCAGGTGGGCGCACAGCTGTTCGTGCGGCGTGCGAGGCACGACGTGCAGCCCACTGCGGCGGGCGACGTGTTGTACCAGGCGGCGGTGAAGACGCTCGCCGCCTGGCAAGACACCCAGTCAGACATCCATCGCGCGCAGCACGCCCGGCTGGCGTTGCGCCTCATGGCGTCGCACACGACCGCCGTGAGCGTGCTGCCCGCCATGCTCGCCGCGATCACCGATAACACCACGGCCGCTGACGACACCGTCGCCGATGAAACAGGCGCCGATATCACGGGCACCAATAGCACCATTCCCCACGGTTCCGTCACGGCGGGTAATCTGCTCGACCGCGTGGACCTCACGGTGACCGTGGCGAATTCCGATGCGATCGTGAATGCCGTCGCCGCCCACGAAGCGCACCTGGGCATCATCGAGAAGCCCACGGCGAATGACGCGATCACCCGCGTCGCCGTGCAGGACGACGACCTCGTGGTCGCCGGCACCCATGCGAGCCGCCCCACGTCGCCGGACGCGCTGTGGCTGCGGCGCGAAAGCGGCTCCGGCGTGCGCTATTACACCGACATGTTCTTCGCCCACGCGGGCTTCACGCCGCTCCATTGCCTCGACGTGGCGAGCAACGCCGCCATCTGCGCGTGCCTGGCGCAAGGGGTCGGCACGTCGGTCGTCTCCCGGTCCGTGGTGCCGCGCGGCGTGCCGTTCGAGCCGCTTGGCAGGGACTTCACGCGACGCTTCTACGCGATCTGCCCGAGGTCGGGCCTGGGCCGCGAGGAGCGGCGGATCATCGACGCACTGATAGCCGCCGCCACCAGCTGACTGCGATCACCGGCTGGCAACACGGCCACGCGTTCACGCAGTGAGGAACACCATCGCGATGATCGCGGCGAAGCCCATCAGGTCCACGCCGGTGAAGCTCGTGCCCAGGCACACGGCGGACGTGACCGCCGCGGTCAGGGGCTCGAGCGTGCCCACCATCGAGCCGCGCACCGAGCCGATGACGCTCACACCCTTCAAGTACACGCCGAACGCGGCGAAGGTGCCGAACGCCACGGAAAGGGCGAGCAACAGCCATCCGGTGGCGTCCAATGCCGGCACGCCGCGCCACGGCGGCGCCAAGCAGAGCAGCACGATGCCGGACATGAGGAACGTGATGGCGTTGACGGTGAAGTTTCCCCATTTGGCGATCGCGCCGAGCGGCAGGATCGCCATCATCGCGGTCGCCGCCGCCTCGCCCAGACCCCATGCCAGGCCCTGCCATGGCAATGCCAGCTTCGCTGGGTTGCCGCCGGTGGCGAGCAGGAACACGCCCAGGAGCGCCAGCACGGCGCCGATCGCATCGCGACGCCGCGGCGCCTTGTGCGCGCGCACGCACACATAGACGAGTACGAAGAGGATGTTCACGCTTTGCAACACGGTGGCGGTGGCGGAATTCGTCCAGTCGATCGCCTCGAGGTAGCCCAGTTGCACGAGCAGCACGCAGAAAATGGAAAGGAACAGCATGCGGCCCATCTCACGCGGGCTCGTCACCACGCCTTTGAGGCTGCGCGGCGTGCGGATGGCGGCGCATGCCAGGAACATGAGGCCTGCCGTGAGCTGGCGCACGCACGAGAACCACAGCGGTGTCACTCCGTAATGCGACATGAGGTATTTCGAGAGCGTGCCGTTGAGGCCCCACAGCACCGCGCCGCCCGCCGCCATGAGGAAGCCGAGGGTGAGGCTGCTGTGCATCATGCGCTGGCTGCGGCGCGACACCTTGTGGGTGGCGGCAGCAGGCGTAGGCGCATCCTGAGGCGCGGGGGTGGTGTTGTGGCTCATGGCTCCCACACTACCGAGCACACCTGCCGGCGGCTGCCATTGCGCGTGCCGGGCGCTGGCAAGGCGATTCATGCGGGGCAATTCGGCTGCGTCGGTTCAATCGCGACGACTGGCCATGATGGTTCAATCGCTCAATTGCGTCGGCTCAGTTGCATCGGCTCACTCGCCCGCGACAGCCTCGAGGATGCCGGCGGCGAGCGCCCGCGCCGCCTGGGGCGCGGCGTCGGCGGTGAGCCCGTCGTATTGCATGACGAACCGCGGGAACGCATCCTGGTAGCCGGGAAGCGGCGACTCCACTGCCCCGCCATGCGTGCCGGCATGCGTCCTTGCGCGCATCATGCGCCGGTCCGCCATGCCGCCGTCCCGCGGCATCTGGGCGTATTGCGACATCGGTGCGAGACGCACGCCGCGCCGCAGCGCCTGCCGGGCGACCTGCGCCTCGGTGCATCCGGCCATCACGGCGAGCACGAAGTGCAGGCCGGAATCCGCCTCCTCCACCTGGCACATGCGCCCTGCGGGCGTGGCGCGCAAGGCGTCGAGGAACAGGTCACGCACGGCCTTGCGCTGGGTGCGGTAGCGGTTGACGTGGCGTTCGTAGTCGCCGGATTCGAGCAGGCGCGACAGGCAAATCTGGTCGACCACGCTCACCGTGCTCGACGAGAATCCCAGAACGTCGTCATATCGCCGCGACAGCACTGGGGGTAACACCATGTATGCCAGGCGGAGCGCCGAGCCGAGGGACTTGGAGAACGTGCCGATGTAGATGACGCGCCCCAGCACGTCGATGCTCGCAAGGGACGGCACGGGGCGGCCGGCGAGGCGGAACTCGTTGTCGTAGTCGTCCTCCACGAGGTAGCGTTCGGGCCCGCCGGCGAGCCAGCCGAGCAATTCGTAGCGGCGCGTGACCGACGTGACGCGCCCCGTGGGGAACTGGTGGGACGGCATGATGTGCACCATCGTGGCGCCGCTTTCGTCCAGCCCGTCCATGTCGATGCCCTCGGCGTCCACTGGCACATGGCACACACCCCACCCATAGGCGGTGTAGATGCCGGAGAGCCGGGGGTATCCGGGGTTCTCGACCGCCACGATGGGCCGGCTGGGCCTCTCGGAGGCGTTCCCGACACCGCCCGCCGAACGCTCCACCTCTGTTGGCTGCACGAGCTGGGCGACCATGCCGTAGAGCATCTGGGCGCCGGCGCCGATGACGATGCGCCCTGGGTCCACGTCCATGCCGCGGAACGACGCCAGGTGCGCGGCGATGGCGCGTCGCAGGCGCAGCGAGCCGCGCGATGGCTGCGGCGCGTACAGCTCCCGGTCGCTCTCGTGCGCGAGCGTGTCGCGCAGCGCCTTGCTCCACAGCGTGGCGGCGACACCCGGGTTCGACGCCGGCCACGAGAAATCAGCGATGAGGCCCGACTGCACCCCATGCGGCGAGGCGGCAGGCGACGGCGCGATCGAAGCCGACGGATTGAGCTGGCCGGGCTGTGCGGTCGCCGGTGCCGACATCGCGGCCGGCATCGCAGCCGGCATCGCAGCCCTTCCCATTGCCGTCGTTGCAGCCACTCCCGGCTCTGACGCTGAGGCTGAAGCCGCCTCCGGCACGGGCTTCGCGGTGCGGCCCTGCACGGCATCCGCCCCGCTCGCCGGCAACGCCTGGGCAGCGAAGTACCCGCTGCGCTCCCGCGCCACGGCATAACCCTCTGCTTCAAGCTGCCCGTAGGCCTTCTCGACGGTCACCAGGCTCACGCCTACGCGCTTGGCGAGCACACGCTTGGAAGGAAGCCGCTCCCCTGGGCGCACCTCACCGGATTCGATGTCCGTGCGCAGGCAGCGGTACAGATATTCGTATCTGCTGGACGCGCCGCGCGCCGCCATGTCGTACTCGAAAGCCATGCGGGTCTCCTTCATGCGTCTTCATGCGTCTTCATGAATCGAACCGTGAGCCGGTTCCCGCCATCCCGGTCTCGCCGTCCCGATCGTTCTCGTCATCTGAATGGTCAATTTGGATGGTCGATCCTGATGGTCGTCGATCTTTCTGGTCTTATTCAGCACCATTATCGTCCACCATCAATCCATCTGGTCTTATGCCAGTGTAACAACTGGTCTGCTTCTGGTCTTGCATTTTGGTCTGAAATTCGCGGAATCCAGTTGGCGCATCCGCCATCCACCGCCGTAACCTCGCAATCGTCACCAGCCAAGCACACGGCAGACCAACCGGGCGTGTGGCTGCAGAACTACACAACCCATCACACCCATCACATGCCAGGAGGCATCATGACCGACCAGACCACGCAGGAAGCAAACACCGAGACCGGCGCCGAGCGCGCGGCTCTCAACCGCCAGCTCGCCCAGATGCTCAAGGGCGGCGTCATCATGGACGTCACCACGCCGGAGCAAGCGAAGATCGCCGAGGACGCCGGCGCCTGCGCCGTCATGGCGCTCGAGCGCATCCCCGCCGACATCCGCGCCGCCGGCGGCGTCTCCCGCATGTCCGACCCGGCGATGATCAAGGGCATCCAGCGCGCCGTCTCCATCCCGGTGATGGCGAAGGTGCGCATCGGCCACATCGCCGAGGCGCGCATCCTCCAGGCGATCGACATCGACTACATCGACGAATCCGAGGTGCTCTCCCCCGCCGACGACGTGTACCACATCGACAAGACCCAGTTCAAGGTGCCGTTCGTGTGCGGCGCGAAGAACCTGGGCGAGGCGCTGCGCCGCATCGCCGAAGGCGCGTCGATGATCCGCACCAAGGGCGAGCCTGGCACCGGCGACGTGATCCAGGCCGTGCGCCACATGCGCACGATGAACCGCCAGATCCACGAGCTCACCGCGCTGCGCGACGACGAGGTGTTCGAGGCCGCCAAGAAGCTCGAGGTGCCCTACGACCTCGCCAAGTACGTACACGACAACGGCCGCCTGCCCGTCGTGAACTTCGCCGCCGGCGGCGTGGCGACCCCTGCGGACGCCGCCCTCATGATGGAGCTGGGTGCCGAAGGCGTGTTCGTCGGCTCCGGCATCTTCAAGTCCGGCGACCCGGCGAAGCGCGCCGCCGCCATCGTCAAGGCGACCGCCAACTGGCAGGACGCCGACCTGCTCGCCAAGCTCAGCGAGAACCTCGGCGAGGCGATGGTGGGCATCAACGAGGACGAGATCAAGACGATCATGGCCGCAAGGGGCGAGTGACATGGTCGTTGCGGTTCAGTACATCAGCAAGGAACAGGGCGGCGACCAGTCGCACGACGTGACCGGCATCCTCGCGGTGCAGGGCGCGTTCGCCGAACATGCCGCGATGCTCGACCGGCTCGGCGCCCCGTGGCGACTGCTGCGCGCCGCCGAGGACTTCGACGACTCCATCACCCGCGTGATCCTGCCAGGCGGCGAGAGCACGACCCAGGCGAAGCTGCTGCACTCCACCGGGCTGTTCGACCCGATCGCCGCGCACATCAAGGCGGGCAAGCCGGTGCTCGGCACCTGCGCGGGACTCATCCTGCTCGCAGCGAACGTGGAGACCGCCGATGGCGGCACGATCACCGACCGCCATGATGGGCCCTACTTCGCCACGCTGCCCGTGCACGTGCGGCGCAACGCCTACGGTCGCCAGCTGGGCAGCTTCCATACCCCCGCCGAGGTCAAGGGCATCGGGCGCATCCCGATGACGTTCATCCGCGCTCCGTTCATCACATCCGTGGATGACGGTGCCGAGGAGCTCGCCCGCGTCAACGGACACGTCGTCGCCGCCCGCAGCGGCAACCAGATCGGCATCTCGTTCCACCCGGAGCTTGATTCCGACACCCGCCTGCACGAGGCCTTCCTCGCGCTGTGAAGGGTTCGTGCAAGGACTCGCACACGGTTCTTCCACATCCGAACCCCAGAATGTTGGCCCCGGTCCCCTGTTAATAGGGACCGGGGCCAACATTTTCATCGACGCAACGCG
>JAQXZM010000137.1 GCA_029227215.1 Bifidobacteriaceae bacterium
GAATCACCGTATGAATCGCGGAATCAGCATCCGAACACGCGCTGATCGCATGCCGACCAGGGCATCAATGGTGCATCGATGTCCTGCACGCGACCCGTTTCCGCTCATTCGCCCTGCGTCCCGTGATACGACGGGTTCGCGGCGAAGCCTTGGAGCGTCATCGTGGGGTTGAACTGCTTCACGCGCTTGTTCACCCCTTTCACAATGAGTGCACGGCGCACGCCGCCGGTTGACATATTCACCGTCACCAGCTCGGCATCGTCGCGGGCGCTGCCGGACGCACCCGGTGCGGTGGAGAACGCCGTCGCATCGCCGTCGCCGAACCATGCGGCAAGGGCATGATCCTCCGCCCCATCCGTGAACGCTTGTGCGCCATTGACCTCGCTCGTGCGGCCGGTCGTGAGGTTGGTGCGCAACAGCGTGCGCGACGCGGTGAACCAATACAACGCGCCGTCGCTCACCGCGTTGCCGCCCGCGACCGTGGCAGTGGGCACGTCAGCGGTTGCAAGGGCGAACGCCGAGGTGCCGCCGCGCGACAGGGGAGTGGTGGTGTGGCGGTGCGTGGCGGTGTCCCACGAATCCAGCCACAGCGTGACGGTGTCGCTGCTCGATTGCGACGCGGGCGTCTGCGCCATGAGGATGGAGAACACGCCCGCGTTGCATGCTGCAGTGGAGGCGAGCGCGGTCGGCGCTTGGGAGGCGGTCGTGTCGTCGAAAAGCGCTTCGCCCAGCTCGGTCGCCACAGTGTCGGATGCCGTAGTGTCGGTCGTCACAGTGCTTGATGCCTGGGTGGCGGACGCCGAGGCCGCTGCGTCATCGGGCAGTGCAGTGCCGTGGCGGTCGAGCAATGCGCCGTTCGACGCCACATGCAGCAGCGTGTCCGTGGCGCTGCCGTTGGACGCGCCACCGTTCGTCGAGCCAGCGTCCGATGGGGTTTCGCGTACAAGCGCATAGACGTCATCGCCGCATGCCGCGTAGCCGAGTGTGCTCGTGTCATTCGAACCGCTCGTGCCCGGCGTGCCGGATGCGTGCGATGTGGTGGCGTTCGCCGTGCCCGTGGCGTAGGTGGTGAGCACTACCGTGGATTGCGCGGTGCCGGAGGAATACGCCTCGAAGCGCCCGCTGTCGAGTGAAAGGTCCGCCGTCATGCCCAGGCCCTGGATGCTGGATGCCGCGTTCTGCGTGACGGCATTCGTTGCGCCGCCGGATGCCGTGATGAGCTGCGTGTGGCGGTTGCCGGGGATGAACAGTCCGTCGCGGGTCCAGACTGGCTGCGCGCCATCCAGTGCGTCGGCATCGACCAGATGATAACTGCCATCGCCATAGACGAACGCGAGCATACCAGTGCGCTCCCACGGCAGGAACGATCCGCGCTGCGGGGCGAAATACGCTACGCCCACGGTGCGGTCGAGGTCGATGCGCGCGATGATGGTCACCCCGCGGTTGAACCATCCCCACGCGATGCCCGCCGCCAGCGCCAGGCACGCCACGATGCCCGCCGCGATGATACGCCCCACATGTCGTTTGGGCTTCGCCGATGGTGACGCGGGTTGCGGGGCTTGTGATGTGGATTGTGTGTGCGATGAGGTAGACATATCGGTTCCCTTCTCTGATGCCATTGGATCATCGGTCTGATGTTTCTCATCGTTCCGATGGTTCGGTTGTTGCCTCTGATGGTTGATGGTGTGCAGTCAGCGTTGCATGGTTGATGCTGTGCACTCGGGTTGATGCTGTACACTCGGCGGGATGCTTCTCTGTATCCCATGATGAAACAATCATACAAAAAAGGTGCGATGCAAGCACGTTGGGTGCAAGGCGTGGCGGCGGCGCGCGCTTGCTGCCCTGGCGCAACCGTGCGGTAGCATGGTCAACCGCATGAATCGCCGCACGGCCACGTGCACAAGCCAAGGAGGAAGCATGGGCGCCCAGACGAACACTGCCATCGCGAGTTACACGAGCGAGACCGCCAAGCCGGTGATTGCACGACGCCGCCGTCCGGAGGTGCTTGCGCCCGCTGGCAACATGACTGCGTTCAAGGCGGCGGTGGACTTCGGTGCGGACGCCGTGTATTGCTCGGGCAAGATGTTCGGCATGCGGTCCGCCCCGCGCAACTTCACGCTCGACGAGCTCAAGCAGGCCGCCGAGTACGCGCATGAGCGCGGCGCGCGCATCTACGTGACGTGCAACATCCTGCCCACGAATCCCGAGGTCGAAGGCATCCGTGAATACCTGGGGCAGCTCGACCGCGCGGGTGTGGACGCGGTGATCGTGACCGACATGGGTGTCATGATGATGGCGCGCCAGGTCGCGCCGCGCCTTGAGATCCACATCTCCACCCAGGCGGGCGTCACCAACTACCTCGCTGCCTCCACGCTCCACGACCTGGGCGCCAAGCGCGTGGTGCTCGCCCGCGAGCTTGCGCTCGAGGACGTGGCGCAGATCCGCGCCCATACGCCCGACGACCTCGACATCGAATGCTTCGTACATGGCTCCATGTGCATGGCGTTTTCCGGCCGCTGCCTCATCTCGAACTTCCTCACCGGTCGCTCCGGCAACCATGGCGAATGCGCCCAGCCCTGCCGCTGGCGCTACTCGGTGGTGGAGGAGAAGCGCCCCGGCCAGTACTTCCCGGTGGAGGAGACCGAAGGCGGCTCCTATATCTTCAACTCGCAGGACATGAACATGCTGCCCCACATCGGCGAGGTGATCGAGGCGGGCGCCACGAGCCTCAAGATCGAGGGCCGCGCCAAGAGCGCCTACTATGTGGCGGCGATGACGAACGCCTACAAGTGCGCGGTGGACGAGTACCTCGCCTGGCGTGACGAATGCACCGCGCGTGGCACGGCCGTGGACCCCACGGCGTTCACGCCGTCCGCATGGCTGCTCGACGAGCCGTTCAAGGTCTCGCACCGCGACTACTGCACCGGATTTTGGTACCATGACGTGCCTGCCGGGCAGAACGTGGACCGCGGTGGTTACTATCGCGACTGGATCGTGGTGGGAGACGTCCTGGGTTGGCGGGATGGCCGCGTGACGTTCATCGGCCGCAACAAGATCGTGCCCGGTCAGTCCATCGAAATCCTCCAGCCCGGCGTGCCGCCCATGCCGCTCACCGTCGCCGACGACATCCGCGATGCGGACGGCATGCACGTGGACGCGGCGAACAACCCCACGCATGTGTTCTCATTGCCATGCACCCAGCCCGTGGTGCCTGGCGCCGCGCTGCGCACGCGGGCACTCAAGCCTACGCTGAAAGCAGAGTGAACCCACGATGGGACGTATTGCAAGGGTTTTGCAAGGGTTCGCCGCTGCCTTTGGGCATGGCACGTCCTTATAATTTGACACGGTAGTAACAATTACGATTGTGGATATTCGCACAGGCAATCCAAGGGAGGAAGTGCCATGGTCGAGATCGTGAAGCAGACGTCGACAAAGCTGCTCAAGCCTATCGATACCGACAAGAACGTCTTCGATTTGCTCGATGACCGCGTCAAGCGCACGCCGGACGAGGAGATCATCCGATACCGCGACGCGGACGGCGCGATGAAGGGACTCACCGGCACCGCGTTCCGCGCCAAGGTGGTGGCGCTCGCCAAGGGCTTCATCGCCAAGGGCTTCATGCCCGGCGACTCCATCGCCATCCTGGCGAGCACAAGCTGGCAGTGGACGGCGCTCGACTTCGCCATCACGTCCATCGGCTGCGTGGTCGTGCCCGTCTATGAGACGAACTCGCCCGCCCAGATCAAGACGATCTGCAACGATTCCACCGTCAAGTGCATGATCTGTGGCACTGATACTCAGCGTGACAAGGTCATGGGCGTCAAGGACGAGTGCCCCACGCTGCGCGACATCTACGTGCTCGCCACCGGCGCCATCGACGCCATCTGCGAGCTCGGGGAGGGCGTGAGCGACGAGGAGTTCGAGGAGCGCCGCCGCGCCACGCATGGCGACGTGCTCGCCACAATCGTCTACACGTCCGGCTCCACCGGCACGCCCAAGGGCATCGAGCTGACGCACGCGAACTTCCTCTTCCCCGTGTATTCCGGCTTCCAGTACATGCCGGAGTTCACGCTGGGCCCTGACCAGGCGATGTGGCTGTTCCTGCCGCTCGCGCATGTGTTTGCCCGCTACATGCAGTTCATCTGCATCGCCGGCAACGTGCAGCTGGGCCTGGGCTCGAACTTCAAGACGATCATCAAGGACTTCCAGGACTCCAAGCCCACGCTCATCCTCGCCGTGCCGCGCGTGTTCGAGAAGGTCTACAACGCCGCCTCGCAGCGCGCCGGCACCGGTTTCAAGGGCCGTCTGTTCAACCGCGCCGCCGTCACCGCCCGTGACTGGAGCCGCGCGCAGCAAGCCGGCACGAAGCTGCCGCTGGGCGAGCGCATCCGCTACAACGTATACAAGAAGGTCGTGTACAGCAAGATCATCGACGTGTTCGGCGGTCGCGCGGAACGCGCCATCTCCGGCGGCGCCGCCATCGCGCCGGACCTGTCGCACTTCTTCAACGGCATCGGCATGCCGCTGCTCGAGGGCTACGGCATGACGGAGACCACCGGCCCGTGCTCGGTGAGCCCGTTCCATGGCTACAAGATCGGCACGATCGGCCTGCCCCTCAACGGCATGACGTTCGGCATCGCCAAGCCCGAGCCTGGCGCCGACTACGGCGAGCTGCTCGTCAAGAGCCCGTCCGTGTGCCGCGGCTACCACAACCATCCCGAGCTCACCGAGCAGCAGATCACCGATGGCTGGCTGCACACCGGCGACCTCGCCGTCAGCGACGACGATGGCTTCACCGAGCTCAAGGGCCGCAAGAAGGACATCATCATCACCGCCGGCGGCAAGAACGTCTCGCCGGGCGAGCTCGAAGCCGCCGTGATGAAGAGCGAGATCGTGGACCAGTGCCTCGTGATCGGCGACGGCAAGCCGTTCGTCGCCGCCCTCGTGACGCTCGACCTCGATGGCGTCAACGACTGGCTCGCCACCCAGGGCGGCGAACCGGTCAAGGATCTCGAAGAGGCGGCGAAGAACCCCGCCGTGCACGCCGAAGTGGAGCGCCTGGTGGACGCTGCCAACAGCCAGGTCTCCCGCGCCGAGTCGATCCGTGAGTTCCGCATCCTGCCCGACGTGTGGAGCGTGCAGAACGAGATGCTCACCCCGAGCCTCAAGGCCCGTCGCAACGTCATCGTGGAGCATTACCGCAAGCTCATCGACACCGACATCTACATCCCGCGCAAGAACAAGTAGCCCCGCACCGTGATGGCGCGGCATAAGTAATACATATAGGCACGGCGGCGCATGCAAGCGTCGCCGTGCCTATCGTGTCTTCCAGATCACAGGAAAGCCTTCAATCCCCAAGGTCCTTCGGATGCCTCGGGGCATGCATGGGCATCATGAGAATGGAGGACGCGCATGACGGCAGCAACAGCAGCACAATCGGTAGCACAGGCAGCGGCACAATCGGCAGCACAGCCAGCACAGGGGAACGGCACGGACCTTTCCGACCTGCTCGCCGACCGCGTCGCCGCGATCCCCTCCAACCCCTTCGCCCAGGCGGACGCGCGCGTGGCGAAGGCGCTCGCCGCTGGCAAGCCGGTCATCAACCTCGCCAAGGGCAACCCGGACGGCGAACCGCCGCAGTTCATGCAGGACGTCGTCGCCCAGGCGGCGCGCGAATCCGTCAACTTCAAGTACTCGCCGTTCGATGGCAAGCCCGAGTACCTCGCCGCCATCGCCTCGTGGTACCGCACGCAGCATGGCGTGACCATCGACCCCAAGACCCAGCTGCTCGCCGTCGCCGGCGCGTCCGTGGGCATCTCCGAGGTCATCCAGACGCTCATCAACAAAGACGACCTCGTGGTGCTCGTGGGGCCGTACTACCCGCAGTACGAGGGTTCCACCGCCGTCGTGCAGGGCCGCATCCACGTGGTGCCCACCGACGAGGCGCACGGGTTCCTTCCCGACCTCGACGCGGTGCCCGCTGCCGTGTGGGACGAGGCGAAGCTGCTCATCCTCAACTACCCGAACAATCCCACCGGCGCCGTGGCGACACCCGAGTTCTTCGCCACCGCCGTGCGCCTGGCACACGAGCATCACTTCGTCATCATGAACGACTTCGCCTACGCGGGCATCGGCTTCGACGGCGAGCCGCCCATCAGCCTGCTCGAGACGCCGGGCGCCATCGACGTGAGCGTGGAACTGGGGTCGCTCTCCAAGATGTATATGGTCGCCGGATGGCGCGGCGGCTTCGTCTCGGGCAACGCACAGGTGCTCAAGGCGCTGAAGTCCGTGCACCAGCAGACGAGCATCCTCATGTCGTCCATCGTGCAGGTGGCGGGCGCCGCCGGCCTGAACTCCGACCAGTCCACGGTGCGCACGCTCGCCGCACGCTACCGCGACCGCTACCACACGCTGCGCGACGGGCTCGCGGAGGCGGGCCTGCGTCTCGCGCCAGCGCATGGCGGCCTGTTCGCCTGGCTTGCGGTGCCCCAAGGGTGGAACGACGAGGACTTCGCCGTGTGGCTGCTCGACCAGGCGAATGTCGCCGTGATCCCTGGATCGGATTTCGGGCCCACGGGCGCCGGTTATGTGCGTTTCAGCCTGCTCGAACCCGCCTCCACCCTCGCCGAAGCGGCGCGCCGTATCGCGCAGGCGCGCGGCACCGCGTGGTGATCGCAGCGGAGCCTGGCATATCAGGGCCCAGCAGATCAACCCACCAATTCGCACACCAACCACCAACAATCACGCATCAACCACACAACAACTACACAGCAATCACATACGGAAAGAACGCATACGGGAAAGGCAAGTATCATGGCAGATCTCACATACGCAGTCATCGGGGCGGGCGGCATGGGCACGCAGTTCGGCGTGCTCCTCCAGGAATTCGCTGGCAAACACGTCGACTTCATCGACACCTGGGGCGCGAACGTCGCCAAGGTGCGCGAGCAGGGCGGCTACTACGTCTCGCAGGACGAGAAGGACCGCCATTTCGTGCCGGCGCGCATCTACACGCCCGAGGAGTACACGGGCGACCCGGACGTGTGGATCGTGTTCGTCAAGCAGGTGCAGCTGGACGTGGTGCTGCGCCGCTGCGCGCACCTGTTCCGCAAGCACCAGGTCGTGTTCTCCGCGATGAACGGCTACGGCCACTTCGAGAAGATCAACGCCTACTTCCCGGCGGACCACATCTACGGCGGCACGGCGCTCATCGGCGCGGTCGTCTACGGCCCCGGCGACATCAACTTCACCGGTGGCGCCACCGCCAAGGCGATGAACCTGTGCTCGTTCGACCCCGCCATCGCCGCGCGCGGCGCGGAAGGCGCGCCCGAGGTGGAGAAGCAGATCTTCGATGACTTCACGAAGGCGACGCTCAACCCCACGATCGTCGACAACTTCCAGGGCATGTGCCTGGCGAAGGTGGTGTTCAACTCCGTGCTCAACACGCTGTGCACGATGTACCAGATCCGCTTCGGCGAGTTCGCCGCGCACCCCGCCGCCAAGTGGCTCACTGAAAGCCTGGTGGACGAGGCCTACACGGCCGCCGAGAAGGCGGGCATCCCGCTGCTGGGCACGCGCGAGACCGAGGTTGCCACGATCTTGCACACCGCGGGCGTGGCGCATCCGCTCCACTACCCGTCCATGTACCAGGACCTCACCACTGGCCGGCCCACCGAGGTGGATTACATCAACGGCTACATCGCCAAGCTCGGCCGCGAGCACGGCTACGTGTGCAAGCTCCACGAGTTCGTGACCCAGGAACTCCACCTCGCTGAGCATGCCTTCGCCATCCACAACCCCGAGATCGCCGCCGCGGCGAAGAAGGAAGCCGACGCCGTCGCCGCCGTGGCCCCACTGCCCGTGGAAGCGGAGTAGGGCAGCAGTCGAGAGCAGCGGGATAGGCGGCGCGGACCGAATAGGCCGGGTGGAGGCCGCACCGTTTCGGATTCCATCGCCATTCCTCGGATGCTGTTTCGCAAATCCTCACGAATTGTGAAAGATTCGTGAGGGTTTCTGCGTTTTCGGGGGGGGCAATCGTGCACGAACTACACTGTTCGTAACAAGCGCGAACGAAGTGACGCGCCAGAGTAATCGGGGGAACCAATGGAATCCGTGAACCGTTCTCACAGGAGCAATGCAGGCAGGAATACAGCGGACGAAGCATCGTCCTCGCCCACCGTTTCGCGCGGCTCTCAGCGCACGAAGCGCAATGGCATGGCGTGGATCGCGCTGGCGTGCGTGATCGCGCTGGTGCTTGTGGGCGGCATCGCGGGAGCCGCCGCGGGGTATCACCGGTGGTGCGAGCGGGTGACGCCATCGTTCGTGGACGTGCCCGCCGCGCTGCAGCAAAGCGGCAAGGATGATTGGGGCTCGTATTCCACGAAGCTTGCCGTCGACCTTGACGGGCAGGCGCACGCGTTGAAGGCGACGTATGACGATCCGGCAGAGGCGCTTGCGAATTTCGAAGACGACCATCAGATCATCTCCTACCTGCGCGGGCGGTATGATTTGCCGCAATTCGACGAGACGAGCCTCGACCAGTACCGCTCCGCCGCGGCGACACAGGACCGGGACGCCGCGCCTAGCTGGTATGCGGAAGAACTGACCGAGTTCATGGCGTTCACCGACCGTTATGGCGCCGACGCGAGCAATGCCGAAGCCGTGCAGTACATGCAGTGCAAGACCGCCTCGCGGCTGAAGAACGATTCCACGTTCATGAACTGGGGCTGAAGGCGATTCGTCACGGTGCCAAAAGTGTCGTAAACGCCATGAGAACCCACGTGCATGGGGCGCAACACGGATCGCGCTGGCACAGATGGGAAAGCGCGGATACACAAACACAGATAGCGCGACACAGATAGCAGAAGCGCAAGGATGCACATGCGGGCCGGATTCGCCCCGTGCCGTTCCTCTCGTCGATGGGGAGGGCGGCGCGGAGCGGTCCGGCCCGTTTTTCGTCCGGCCCGTTTTCGTCGGCCTGTTGAAAGGATGTGCGCGGCCTCGGTGATAACGCGCGATAAGCCCGCCTGATAGCGGCTTGAGGGCGCAATAAGCAACCCCGATAACAAACGGCGCGTGTGGCATGCGCAACGCCGATACTGTGAAAACCATCACCTCACAAGACACGGTGAGTCATCAGACAAGCAAGCAATCGCAAGGCTTCCGCACAGCCATGCGCGGCATCGGGCGACGGGCCCGGCATCCGCCGCGCGGCACCCGGCGCAGTCCGGGCGGAATCCCACGAAACGCACCGACGAGAGGAATGGAATTCACCATGGCACTCACATTCTCGAAGATCAGGGCCTCCAAGGCCGCACGCACGCTCGCGGCGGTGCTCGCCACCGCCACGCTCCTGGGCTCGGTGGCAGCCTGCGGCTCGAAGGCGAACGCCTCCGACAAATTGCAGAAGGCGGATGGCAGCTCCACCACGCAGATCACCGTGGGCGTGTGCCCCGGCCCGTACGGCGACATGGTCAAGGAAGTGCTCGCCCCGCTGCTCAAGGACGAAGGCTATGAGCTGACCACGCAGGAGTTCACCGACTACGTGCAGCCGAACAAGGCGCTCGCCTCCGGCAGCATCGACGCCAACCTGTTCCAGCACGGCAACTATCTGAAGAAGTTCACGTCCGACAACAACCTCGACCTCACGTCCCTGGGCCAGACCCCGACGCTCGGCCTGGGCATCTACTCCAACACATACAAGTCCATCAGCGACATCCCGGACGGCGCCACCGTCTCCGTCTCGTCCGACGCGTCGAACCTCGCCCGTTCGCTGGACGTGCTGCGCCAGGTCGGCCTCGTGGAGCTCGATGGCGACACGGACGCCACGAAGGCGACCGTGGACGACATCACGAGCAACCCCAAGAACCTGCAGATTAAGACCGTGGACGCGGCGCAGCTGGCGCGCTCGCTCGACAGCGTGGACTTCAGCCTCATCCCCGGCAACTACGCGTGGGACGCCAACCTCGACCCGAACTCCGCGCTCGCCCTCGAAGATCAGACCGATGGCGTGATGGAGGTGTTCGTGGTGCGTTCGAGCGACGTGGACACCGACTTTGCCAAGAAGGTCAAGGACCTGCTCGTGAGCCAGAAGTTCAAGGACGCCATCGCCAACAGCCGCTTCTCCAGCTTCGGCAAGCCCGCCGCCTGGGGCGATGATGCCAGCTCCGACGCCTCGTCCTCCAGCTCGGATGCGGCGAGCTCGGATGCGTCGAGCTCCTCCAGCTCGTCCGCTTCCGCCTCGGCGACGGAATCCGCGTCCGCATCGGAAGACAAGGAGTCCAGCTCTTCGTCCAAGTGACGGGGCTGAAGCCATCATCTCACCCCTCGTCTCACCCATCATTGCGCCGGCCGTGGGCGACCGCCGGCCGGCGCTCTCCCTTTCGTTTCCCTGACAACGTTCCCTGACAGGAGGAACAATGAGCACCATTGAATTGCGTGACATCCACGTCACGTTCCACGAGGGCGGCAAGACCGTCGAAGCGGTCAAGGGCGTGAACCTGCTCGCCCTCGATGGCGAGATCTTCGGCATCGTCGGTTACTCCGGCGCCGGCAAGAGCACGCTCGTGCGCACCATCAACCTGCTCGAGCGCCCCACCCAGGGGCAGGTGATCATCGACGGCGAGGATGTGACGCAGGTCCGCGGCGCCAAACTGCGCGAACTGCGCCGTACCATCGGCTTCGTGTTCCAGGGCTTCAATCTCGTGGGCAACCTCACCGTGGCGCAGAACATCCAGTTCGCCTTGAAGGCGGGCGGCTGGAAACGCGATCAATGGCGCGACCGCACGCTCGAACTGCTCCGGCTCGTGGGCCTCGAGGACCGCGCCGACAGCTACCCGAGCGGACTGTCCGGCGGGCAGAAGCAGCGCGTCGCCATCGCACGCGCGCTCGCCAACAACCCCAAGATCCTGCTGTGCGACGAGGCGACGAGCGCGCTCGACCTCGAGACCACCGAGGACATCCTGGCGCTGTTGAAGCGCATCAACCGCGAGCTCAAGATCACCATCGTGTTCATCACCCACCAGCTCGAGGTCGCCAAGCAGGTGTTCGACCACGTGGCGGTCATGGAACAGGGACGCATCGTCGAGCAAGGCGAGACCTTCGACGTGTTCAGCGCACCGAAGCATCCCACCACCAAGTCGCTCGTCGGGCGTTTCCTTGGCATCTCGCTGCCGTCCCAGCTCATCGCATCGCTGCCCGCCGGCGAGCTCGTGCAGCTCACCTACCGCGGCGACGACGCGCTCGAGCCACTCATCAGCGACGTCGCCATCAAGCGCGGCGTGAGCATCAACGTGCTCCATGGCAACGTCGAATACTTCGGCACCCGGCCGATCGGCGTGCTCATCGTGCTCATCTCGGGAGACGCGGGCGCGGTCACGGCGGCGCTCGCGGATCTGAAGTCCAAGGTTTTGGAATTCCACGTGCTCGACCGCGCCAAGATCGCGGCGGGCGCCACGACCACCGAGGCGTTCGCGGATGCGGATGGCGCGGATAACGCGGGCGGTGCCGTGGCAGGTCACGCAACGGCAGATCGGATCGAGGCGCAGCAGGCGCAGGAGGAGGCACGCTGATGTCTACATGGCAGATTCTTCAAAGCCATCTTGGCGAGGCACTGTGGGAGACGTTCTACATGGTGGCGATCTCCACCATCGTGGGCATCGTGCTCGGAGGCCTGGTGGGCGTGCTCCTGTACCTGACCGAGAACCGGCTGCTGTGCCCCAACCGCGCGGTGAACGCCGTCGTGGGGTTCATCGTCAACGCGATCCGCTCCATCCCGTTCCTTATCTTGATGGTCGTGCTCATCCCGGTCGCGCAGTTCTTCCTGAACGACCCCTACACGCCTTCCGGCGGCGCCATCGCGCTGAGCGTGGCGGCGGTGCCGTACTTCGCACGGCTTTCCGAAAGCTCGTTCGCCGAGGTGGATCCGGGCATCGTGGAGGCGAGCGTCTCCACCGGCGCCACCGTGCCGCAGATCCTGTGGGGTGCGGTGTTCCCGCAGGCGCGTCCCTCGCTCGTACGCGGCATCGTCATCATGATCATCTCGCTCATCGGCTCCTCCGCGATGGTCGGCACCATCGGCGCCGGCGGCATCGGCGACATGGCCATCCAGTACGGCTACAACCGCTACGAGACCGGCGTGCTCGCCGTCATCGTCGTGATCCTCATCGTCATCGTGCAGGTCGTGCAGTGGTTCGGTAACCGCCGTGCCAGGAAGCTCACGCACTGAGCGCGTGGAGGTGGCGGAGGTCAGCGGAATGCTGCGGCCGGCGCGACCGCAGCGGTGAGCGCCACATGATCGTTGCTGTGATCGCCACATGATCGCCACAGCTCACAGGCTAAGCCCGTCCCGAAAGGGGCGGGCTTTCTGCGTTCTCGAGACCGCGTTTGCTGATTGGTGATAGCAATCAGCAGAACTCGTGATTACATTGTTCTCACGCGGCGATGTGCAGCTCCGCGAGGCTGGAGCGCAGGCCTTGGGCGATGAGGGTGATGTCGGCGGGGCTGAGGGGTTCGCGGAACGACATGCGCAGCGCGGACTTCGCTTCGGTCTCGGTGAATCCCATCGCCAGCAGAGTGGAGGGAGCCTCGCTTCTGCCGATGGCGCACGCCGAGCCAGACGACACCTCGATGCCGCGGGTGTCGAGATCCACGAGCAGAGCCTCGGCGTTGATGCCGGGGAACACGAAGGATGCATGGCCAGGCAGTCGCGCATGGGGGTCGCCGGTGAGCTGGGCGAAGGGAACGGCATCGAGCACGGCGCGGATCAGCGCATCGCGCGAGGATTCGAGAGCGGGAAGTGTGTCATGCATGCGCTCGCAAGCCTCGTGGAGGGCGACTGCCAGACCGACCGCCCCGGCGACGTTGGGGGTGCCGGAGCGGATGCCGCGCTCTTGGCCGCCTCCGCTCATCAGGGGTTCCAACGCCACGCGGCTGCGGGCACAGAGGATCCCCAAGCCCTTCGGGGCGCCGAACTTGTGCCCGGATGCCGCCAGCGTATCGGCATCGAAGTTATGGAAATCTACGGGAATCGTGCCGACCGCTTGCACGGCATCCACGTGCACGGGCACGCCGTGGCTGTGGCAGATGGCAATCGCTTGCTTCACCGGTTCGATGGTGCCGACCTCGTTGTTCGCCATCATGATGCAGGCGAGCGTCGCACCCTTGGCGGCTTCCTCTTGCAGTCTGGTGAGATCGATGTGGGCCTGGGCGTCGACGGGGATGCGCACCACGTCGAAACCGAAGAAGTCATGCAGCCACTGCGCGGATTCGCTCACGGCAGGATGCTCGACCGCGGAAATGAGGATGCGCCGGGGCGCGGTCTCGTCGGAAGGCTGGGAGTCGGATCCATGTGCGGAAGATCGAAGCAGCAATGATCGACGGACTTCGGCGAGCGCAATGCCCTTGATGGCGGCGTTGTCTGACTCAGTGCCGCCGGAGGTGAAAATGACCTCCGTGGGCTTCGCCCCTAGATCTTGAGCGATGGATCCGCGCGCTGCGGCGAGCGCCTGAGCGGCGGTTTTGCCATCCGTGTGCACACTCGACGGATTCGCATACGCTTGCGTGAGGAACGGGACCATCGCGTCAATGACGTCTTGATCCACGCCATCGCTTGCCGCGGCATCCAGATACAACGTCATGTCGCCCTCCTTGCTTGTGTGCTTTCTGCGTGGTTGATTGTGCCTAGTGATTGTGCCTGGTTATTTGCGCTTGGTTGGATTGTGCCTGGTTGATTGTCTCAGCGGTGCGGGTGGTGCGTTGTCACTCCCAGTCGAGGCCGAGGTCGATGGCACGCACGGAGTGGGTGAGTGCGCCGACGGAGATGATGTCGACCCCGGTGCGTGCCACATCGGGGATGCGTTCCAGAGTCATGTTCCCGGAGGCCTCCACCGTGGCGCGGCCTGCGATGAGCTTCACGCCGCGACGGGTGTCGTCCAGTGAGAAATTGTCCAGCATGATCGTGTCCGCGCCGCCTTGCAATGCCAGGGGGATCTGATCGAGCGAATCGACCTCCACCTCGATGGTGGTGGTGTGGCTGATCTTGCTTCGGATGGCGCGCAGCGCGGCGGGCATGTCAAGCCCGGCCTCCTTCATCGCGGCGAGGTGGTTGTCCTTGACCATCACGGCATCCGACAGGCCGAAGCGATGGTTGTGCCCGCCGCCGCACAGCACGGCGTATTTCTCGAACTGGCGCAATCCCGGCAGCGTCTTGCGCGTATCCACGATCCACGGTTCCTTGAGCCCGTTGCCTTCGCACGTTGTGTGCACAGCGTCGACGAAGGCGCGGGTCTTTGTGGCGATGCCGCTCATGTGCTGGGTGAAGTTGAGTGCGACGCGTTCCGCGGTGAGGATGCCGCGCACCGGGCCGCTCACCGTGGCAAGTGATTCGCCTGCCGTGAACCGGTAGCCATCGTCATGCGATGGTGCGATGGTGATGCGGCTGTCTTGCACGGCGAATGCCGCTGCGAACACGGTGATGCCGCTGAGCACACCCGGTTCGCGTGCCACGAGGCGCGCCGAGCCGGTGGCATCCGCAGGAATCGTCGATTCCACGGTGATGTCTCCGGTCGGACAGTCCTCTGCGAGGGCCTGCTCGACCGCTCGATTGATTTCATATGCCGTGAGCATGGGCGTTTCCTTTCTGCGCTATGAGCTGGGTGCGGTTGTTGATTGCGGGTCCCGTCGCTGGGCGGGTTGGCGCTGGTTGGTTGGTTGGTTGGTGCTGACTGGTAGTTGTGAGTCTGTCGATGTGGGTTGTGTTCGGCTCGAATCCCACTGGGGACGATGCAGCTATGGGGCTGAATCGGATGGCGGGACTGGGCCGGCGAGGTCGATTGGCGGATCTGATTGGCGGCCTAGTCAGCGGGACCGGCCAGCGAGGTCGGTCGGCAGGACCGGGCGGCGAGACCTGCCAGCGGGGTAGGCCGGCAGGCTCGGCCAGCAAGGTAGGCCAGACCGACAGGACCGGTGGAGCTGCTGGGGAGGGACTTGGTACGGAGTTTCCCGCGCGATGAGCCCGATTGCGGGCGATTCGCTATCCCGGTGTCAGCCAACGACCCAAGCGCGTGATTTTTGCTGCTGTGGATCCTTCTCAGGGAAGTCGGTACGGGCATGGGCACCGCGTGATTCCTCGCGGGCAAGTGCTGCGACCGCTGCCGCAAGCCCGACGGTGCACATCGAAATCGTCTTCCATCCTTCGCGAAGCAATCCTGCGTCGACGGTCCCGAACTGGGGCCCTGCTGACTCACCGACTTGGGCGCGCTCCAGGAGCTGCTTGATTTCCTCATGGTCGTGTGTCAGATCGCCGATTGCGTCTTTCAAGGATTCCTGGGTGCGGAGCACGCCGACGTTCTTCCACATCGTTTCGCGGATGTTCTTTTGTAGGTCCTCAAGAGATCGATAAACATCTGCAATGGATGTGGGGGAATTCGAGCGTGAACCATTCAGGTTCGTGGAACGTGAATCCTTGCATGAACCTTTGGCTTCCGGACGCTCTGCATATGGGCGTATTGCATGTGACCGCTCCGCATGTGACCGCTCCGCATGCGACCGCTCCGCATTCGAACCAGCGATATCAGACTGCATCCCATCCTCGGTGTGTGCGGTATCGATACCGAAATCGATGCCGAACATGTCGAATCCCAGTGCCTTGCGGAGACTGCGCACTTCATCATTCTGTGTCGAAGCGTCGTCGGCGGGGTCGAGCGGACGGGGATCCCAACGCTGCCCTTCCGGATCCGTCACTGCGGCGATGCCCGCGCGATGACCGAACACCAGGCCCTCGAGCAGCGAATTCGAAGCAAGCCGGTTCGCGCCCTGCACACCCGTGCGGGCGCATTCGCCCACCGCATACAGCTTGGGGATGGATGTGCGGCCCTGCAGATCGGTGCGCACGCCGCCCATGTAGTAATGAGCGGCCGGTGTCACCGGGATCGGCTCGCGGCTCCAGTCGATGCCATTGCCCTTGAGGTAGGCATCGATGCTGGGGAAGCGTTTCTCCAGGAACCGCGCCAATGGCATGTCGGGATGACGTTCACCGATTGGCCGCGCATCGAGGAAGATGGGACGCCCGTCCTGTTTCATCATCTGGCGGAAGTTCTCACGAGCCACGATGTCGCGTGGTGCGAGCTCCGCACGTTCGTCGATCGACGGCATGTAGCGCTCGCCCTTTTCGTTGATGAGGTGCGCGCCTTCGCCTCGCACCGCCTCGGAGATGAGGAAGTTGTCTTTCAGCGCGAGCGCAGTGGGGTGGAATTGGAAGAACTCGAGGTCCGAAACCTGCGCTCCCGCTTGCAAGGCCAGGGCGACGCCGCTGGCATATGCGCCTTCGGGGTTCGTCGTGTATGGATACAGCTGGCCGGCACCACCCGTCGCGAGGATGACTCGCTCGGCCTCTACCGTTCGGATTGCGGAGGCGTCAGGCGTGCTCCCATCATGCGCGGTGGAATCGGGATTCGTGGCGGTGTCTGCGGTCGGGTCGATGAGCGTGATGCGGGGCACAGCGCCAGAGAAATCCAATTTGGTGACGAAAGCATCACATTGCACGATGCGCGGGGTGTCGCGCACCATAGCAGCGATGTCGGTCTCCACTACCTTGCCGGTCGCGTCGCCACCTGCATGGAGGATGCGCTTGCGGCTGTGGGCGCCCTCCAGGCCACGAACGAGGTCGCCATGGGCATCGCGGTCGAAGTGCACGCCTGCGGTAATCAGTTCATTGACGCGATCCTTGCCTTCGCGCGTCAGCACATCCACGGCCACGGGGTCGCACAATCCCGCACCGGCGACGAGCGTGTCCTTCGTATGTAGCGAGGGGTCATCGTCGTCGAAGACGGCTGCGGCGACGCCGCCTTGGGCATGGTATGTGTTGGAACCCGGCACGGATCCCACAAGCAGCACACGCTGATCCTTTCGGTCGCTTGCCCCGTGCGCGATCGCGTCGTCGATGGCATGGGCGGCTGCAAGGGCTGCCGAGATGCCGGCGATGCCCGCGCCGATGACCACGATGGGCCTGCGCTGGGTGTCGGTGGCGTGGGCACGCTCCTTGGAGGACGCTGGCGTGCTTGGCGTGGCCATGCCGGTCGTGCTTGCGAGACTGGGCGTTGATGTGGAGGTTTCCTGTGCTTGTGGTGTGGTGTCGTTCATTGAATTCTCTTTCATGAACTGCGTGCTGTCATGAACCGTGTCATGTGTTGTGAGTTGCGTGTTTCGAGCTGCCGTGTCTTGAACTGACGCGTCCTGAATTGTTTCGTCCTGAATTGTTTCGTCTTGAACTACCGGCGATGCGGGACTGCGTGGAAGTCGGAGTCTGAAGCCAGGACGGAAAGATGGCAAGGCGATTCAGCCCCGGATTCAGACTCGAAAGGCACAGCGAGCGCCCGGCTCACGGATGGACCTGCAGCATGCGGTCGAGGGCGACCTTGGCGTCCGCCGCGGTCTGCGGGTCGACGGTGATCTTGTTGACGACCTTTCCGTTCACGAGATTTTCCAGCGCCCATGCGAGATACGCGGGATGGATGCGATACATCGTGGAGCACGGGCAGACGACGGGGTCAAGGCAGAACACGGTCTTGTCGGGATGCTGTGCGGCAAGGCGGTTGACGAGATTGATCTCCGTGCCCACGGCGATGGCGCTGCCAGCGGGAGCCTCCTCGATTTGCTTGACGATGTACGCGGTGGAGCCGGTGCCGTCCGCGGCATTGACCACTTCCATCGAGCATTCGGGGTGCACGATCACTTTGCAGCCGGGGAATGCCTTGCGGGCACGGTCGATCTGGTCGACGGTGAAACGCTGGTGCACCGAGCAGAAGCCCTTCCACAGAATCATCTTCGCGTTCTTGTAATCCTGCGGCGCTGCACCGCCCGCCGGCTTGTAAGGGTCCCACAGCGGCATCTGGTCAAGGCTCATGCCCATCGCCAATGCGGTGTTGCGCCCCAGGTGCTGGTCCGGGAAGAACAGCACGCGCTTGCCACGCGCGAACGCCCATTCCAACACGGGTCGTGCGTTCGAGCTGGTGCAGACGATGCCGCCATGACGCCCGCAGAATGCCTTGAGCGCCGCGGAGGAATTCATATAGGTCACCGGGACTATTTGCTGCTTGCCGTCGGCGTCCGCTTCCTTCCCGCAGATGTCCTCCAGCTGTTCCCAGGCGTCGGTCACCTGGTCGATGTTCGCCATGTCGGCCATCGAGCAGCCGGCAGACATGTTCGGCAGGATGACGTTCTGACGTGGGGTGGAGAGGATGTCCGCGGTCTCTGCCATGAAGTGCACGCCGCAGAAGACGATGTTGTCGGCCTCGGGGCGGGTGGCGGCGTTCTTCGACAGCTGGAACGAGTCGCCCATGTAATCGGCATGCACGATGATCTCGTCGCGCTGGTAGAAGTGGCCCAGGATCAGCAGTTTGCTCCCCAGCGTGTGCTTGGCGTCAATGATGCGCTCCTGCAACTCCGCGTCGGATGCCTGCGTGTATTCGGCAGGAAGAGGTTGCTGCCGGGGAGCGTTGCGGGGGATGAGGTCGAGGGCGGAGGCTCCCGGTCCATAGGACGGCTTCGTTTTGTCGAAGGTCCACGGCGCCTTGGTCAGCCCGGCGTCGCAGGTGCGGTTGGCTCCGAGCTTCTCGATGATGGTGTCGACGGATGTCATGGTGTTCCTTTCGGTGGTGATTCGTTGGTGGTGAAGATTCAGTGGTGATGGCGTGCCATTCAGTAACGCGACTCGGTCGGTAGCGCGATCCGGTGCCTGGTCCGGGTCCGGCAGGCAGGCCATGGGTTGCGTTGAGCGAGGAACGGACGAACGGGAGTACGGGTATGCCGGAAAGGGAGGGAACCTCACTCTCGCATGATGTTGCCAAGAGGACCTTTGTGATGGGGCTGCCGTTTGTGCGCTTGGTGCGGGGACTCGTGCGCGACATAGCGGTAGAGCATCGCAGGCCGGTGCTTTCCATTGGACAGCTGCGTGCCAGTGGGCTCCAGCATGCCCGACGCGAGCATCTTCCTGCGGAAATTCGCCGGGTCGAGCGTCGTTCCCGTGATCGCTTCGTGTACCTCCCGCAGTTGGCTGAGGGTGAAGGTGTCACCCACCAGGCGCGTGGCAAGGTCGGTGTACTCCACCTTGTTGCGCACCCGCGTCAACGCGTAGTCGATGATCTCGTCGTGGTCGAACGCGAGCGTCGGCAGGTCGCTGGTGGGGAACCAGCGCACGTTCTCACCGCTGGTCAGCTGGGTCGTCTCCGTGGTGGCGATGAGGGCCCAGTACACGATGGAGACCATCGGCAGGCCGCCGTGGGAGCGTGAGGGGTCTCCGAACGTGTAGAGCTGCTCAAGGTATCGCGGGCGCAGCTGGGTGGTTGATTCCAGCGCCGAACGGGCGGCATCCTCCAAGGAGACCCCGGATTGCAGATTGCCGCCGGGAAGCGCCCAATCGCCCAGAAACGGCTGCTTGATGCGGCGCACCAATGGGATCCACAGCGCTGGGCGCGCATCATGGTCGCTACGGGTGGCGGCGACGTCGGTGGCCCCGGTCTCTTCCGCGCTGGCCCTGCCCAGTGCGAGGATGACGACGGAGACACCGATGTCCGGCGGCTCGGACTGGCGCTCGCTGACGTTCGCTGACACGAGCATGGCATCCTCCTTTCGCGTGGGATCGGCTGGTGCGGACGGCGGTATCGGGGGAATCCTCGCCCCGCGCATTTCTGAAGAATGAGCGTAGTGGTTATGGTCTCAATGACTATAACTAGGTGTGGCGTTGTTGGCATCGTTAGCGTTGGGCAATAGTCAAAGTGACTATTTTGGCTGGATAGGGGCTTCCCGCCGTGTGTCGCGCATTGGCTAAGATAGATGCGTTGCCTACACGATGTCGGGAAGGCATTATGCATGGGACGACTCTGGTGCTTCGGCCGGTGGTTCGCGCTTGCCGGAGCGACCGCCAATCTGTCCCTCGCGTGGTGCGTCGGAATGCTCAGAGAGAAAGCGCAGGAATGATTCATGGATGCTGTCGCCAGTCGTGTGATTTTGTGGGACATCGACAAGACCCTGCTCCTGTCCGACAAGCGGGTCAACCTGTTTGACAACGCCTTCGAAGCGTTGTTCGGTCATCCCAAGCCTGCGGATGCGGTCATCGATAAGAGCGGAAAGGTGGATGGGCAGATCGCTCGGGAATACCTCGCCTTGGAGGACAGCGATGACTTCACCGGCTACATGGAAGCCCTCAATGCCATCTCCGTCGCCTACTACACGGACAATCCGCTCACCTGCGTGCCCGGCATCCCCCAGTTGCTTGCCGCCACCCTCGCGGCCGGCGCAATCAACGGACTGTACACGGGCAACACGCCGGAACGCGCACAAGTCAAGCTCACCACAGCGGGCATTCCGACGAAGCGGTATTTCAACGGCTTCGATGCCGGCGCGGCTTTCTGCCAAGGCTATACGTCCAACAGGCTCGATGGCGTGCAGGACGTCCTGTCCCGTTTCGAACCGCAGCGTCTTCTGGTCGTGGGGGACACTCAACGTGACCATGACCTGGCGCTCGCCCTGGGGTGCGAGTTCTGGCAGGTAGGAGATTCCTCGATCCAGGACGACGACGCCATTACGATCGGCAAGGTCCATGACTTCGCAGGGGACTTCCAGGGAAGTGCACGTGACCGTTTCCTTGCGGCACTCTGACGTGGCCGCGGTACGCAGCTGGTGACCAAACGCGTGAGCGCGGGTCATCGCGGGATGTGCGGCAATGGGCAAGGTGACATCGCAGGGGCATACGGCATCGCATTGAGTGGCTGCGAGGCATGCCATGTGCATGGTGTGCGTGGCGCCGAGTGTTGCAGCATAGGGCAATGTGGCGTGTGATGCGGCATCGTGCGATGCGCCGCTGTGCGACAGGGGCGTGAGAATCATCACGGTCTCTTTCTTCCGGGCCATGGCATGACGGGATGCAATGGCTGTGTAGGGGATTCCAGGAGGGTCGCGCATGTGTCTTCGCATGCGCTCGTTGCCGTGATGACCAACCTGATCGCATCGTAGCAGTCGAATTGTGTATTTGCCAAAATCGTGGAAATCAACGGAAAAGTCTGATTATTGCAAGCTCGAAAGACTGGTGATCCCAATGCGATGCAATAAGCTGTACAGAACCTGAATGTGCAATTGTGTCGAAACGTATGCATTTTTGCAAAAAGAGGATTGACGCATAACGATATGCAATTGCACAATGTCAAGACGCGCTGTGAACATGAGCAATATCAGGCGTTTCTTCCTATTCACGCCCGCACATTGACCTCGTGGGCGCATCCGCTACGATGTATTTTGCACAAACGGAAGAACGGAAGGGAGGCGATCATGCAGTCTGCACAACAACTTCAACAACGATCCCTGCAACCACAGTCGGCGCAACCGCGCAACCACAGGCAGCGCACAGCATTGACAATGATGCCTCGATCCATCGAGCGGCGATTCCGAGTGTGGCTGGGCGGGCAAGGCGTGTCGAAGAACACCGTCTCCGCTTACAGTTCGTATCTGAGGCAGTACGACCCTTCCTGCTATCGATTCGTGGGAACGAAGGTGTCTTTCGCGGACACCCGTTCAGGAATCATGAGCGTCCTTCCCGCCGATCTTTTCACAGTGACGGACATCCAGGTTTTCGAATGCGCCGTCACCGTCTTGGACAATTCCCGGTCCTACGAGACCATGCGTCCGCATTCGAAGACGAAGAGCTTCGGCAGCGATCACAGCCGACTGTTCTCTGCTCTGAACAATTACCTCGAGTTCTTGCGCAACAGGCAGATGTCCATCTCATCTCTCGATGTCAACGCCGAGAAGGAACAGCTTCGTCTGAGGTATCCGCAGCTCATGCAGGTGTTGGAGTCCGGCACCGCGGCGCTGGGAGACGTTAGCCGTCTGGGCGTCGTGACGAAGCGCGCGTCCAAAAACCAGGAGACCGACGACCAGGCGCACCATAGTCCGATTGAAGATGCCGCGTGCGTCCAGCTGCCGACCGCTGCGCATATGCGGTTGCTGTTCGAAAGGTGGCTGACCGAAGAGGAGGGGCTATCGTATACGCAGACGAAGATCTATGCCTCGTGTCTGACGAACTTCGATAGCTCGATGTATCGCTTCGCCGACAGTGGCAGATTGCTTTCCGACCCTCTGGCAGGATTGACATCCTTGCTCCCCGATGACCTGTTCATCATCCCCAATCCACGGCTCATGGCGGCAATAGAACGTGCCTTGAAGAAAGCGACGAATTACGAGAAGCGGTATCCCTCGGCACAGGCCGATGAACCGGACGTGTGGAAAAGCGATCGGGGCAAGATGCATGCCGCGGCGAAGAAGTACACGATATTCCTCGAACGGCGTGCCCAGTACATGGGGCAGGAACACTCCGACAGGGAATGGGACGCTTTCCGCAACCGGTATCTCAGCGCCGTGGCAGTGCTCAAGAACGGTGCCCGCGAGGGTGCCGTGACCGCGGATATGGAAGAAGGAGAGAGACAATGACAGATTCGAAGGATCTGATTGAACACGAAGCTCAGGCGACCGACGATCACGCGCCTCTCAGCCCGAATGCACAGACCGTTATTGACATGGCTGAGGCGGGATCCGAAACCCGCATGCCGTTCTATGAGGCATGGGACTATGCGATGGAGACACTGGAGTCCTCGCCATTCCGGACGGAGCCCGAAGAGCCTAGACAGACACGTGCCGTGTCCCTGGATGATTTGCACCGCAACGAATCAGCCATCCGCGCGCTTGCTGATCGTTGGTTCGAATCCGAGGGAATCCCTTTCGACTTTTCCATCGTGCGCGGCCTTGCCGATATCAACCGCAGGATGGCCCGTGAGTTGGAAACAGATGGTGTTGAACTGGAGCATGTGGATAGGATGCCGCATCATCTGTCGTACAAGGTGGGGCTTCGGGGACTCGCGGCAATGCAACACCGACCGTTGAAAGACATCGATCGGGCGGTGAACAGAAGGCCACAGTCCGAATACCGGCAGCGTGTGATCCGTCAATACCATGCGGCACGGTTTGGAGGAACCTATACCGGCATCGATCTGGAGACCACGGGGGACGATCCCTTGCGCGGTTACATCATCAACACTGGCTGGGTGCAGGCTACGTTGGAGCCAGGGGCCGAACCGTATGCGGAACGATCCTATTATTCAGGCTTGCCGTGCTATTACGAGAATCGTCCGATACCATTCGAATCCGTTCACCACATCACATGGGCGGATGTGGACGGGCACCCGCAGTTTCGGGACGATGCCGCCTTGCAATCCATGGTGCTATCCGTGCTGACGCGGACCCCATACATGGCTCATCATGCGATTTTCGAACACGAATGGTTCCTCTACTGCCTTGACGGATACGCTGAGGCTTTCAAGGAAGGGCAGGTATTGCCCATCGACACGCAGGAAATCTGTCGCAAGCTGGATGACGCGGTTCCTCAGATTCCTCTCGAGAAGCGACCTGCGTCATTGGAGAACTGGGCCAGGAGGCGCGGCACGCTTCACGAGGATGAGAAAGAAACGCATATGGGGCAGGCGGATGCGGATCTCATGATGCGCACGGTGATCGCCGAACTCGATCGGAACGGCCTGTTGGATTCCGCGGCTGCCGTGGAGACCCGGAATGCTGAAACGGCTCACGCGAGCCGTCCGCAAGAGCGCACGCATCGGAGGAACAGGACGCACAAAGGGGAGTGGTCGCGATGATCAAGGTGCTTCACACCTCCGACTGGCATCTCGCCCGTCGTTTCAAAGGATATTCCCTGTTGGAATACCAGAAGAAGGCGCTGGACTGGTTGGTCCGGTACGTCGAGAACGAGCGCATCGACGTCGTGCTGGTCAGCGGTGACGTCTTCGACAGCCCCATGCCGCCCAACGAGGCATTCACCCTCCTGAGCGACACGTTGAATCGCCTGACGGCGATCAGACGCGATGGCAAACCGGCGGTGGACGTGGTGCTGACGCCTGGAAACCATGATGCCGCTGAGAAGCTTGGATTCACCTCTCGTAACCTCATTCCGCAGATTCATATCCGCCATCGCATCGAGGACATCAGCGAACCCGTTGTGATTCGGCGCGGCGATGAGGAATTGCTGGTCTATGCGTGGCCGTACATGAGCCCTGACATCGCTCGTCCGATACTCGAGGAACGGATGCGGCGCGAGGACATCCCGACTGCCGAACGTGCGGGGGATGGTACGGGAGATAACGCCTGGCAGTCGGACATCCGACAGGGCCACGGCCAGAACGATGGCGGCCGGAACGATGACGGTCAGGACGCTGACGACCAGAACGATGGCGGCAGGAACAGTAACGGCCGGAACAACGATGGCCGCACTGATGACGGGCCGGGGGATGGCGCACATACCGCGGGACATCTCATTGCTCGCAGCCATGAGGGCGTCATCCGGCAAGCGCTGCGGTTCGCTGTGCGCGATCTCGAACGGCGGCGTGCGGCGAATCCTCATGCAGCGGCCGTGCTCATGGCCCATGCATTCATCGCCAGTGCGGTCGCGGCCCAGCCCGATCCGGTCGAGTCCTCGGGACATGCGGTCACAGAAGGGGAACAGCATGATAACGTCCCTGGCAAGCCCTCTCAGACAGATGCTCCGCGCAGCACCGCGGATGTTACCAGCGGTGCTGAGGACGGGGAGACGGTCCGCTCCGATTCCGAGAACTCCATCAGCATCGGCGGCGTGGACAGCGTACCGGCGGGAGTGTTCGCGAACAGTGGATTCGACTACCTGGCGCTCGGCCACCTGCACCGGTGCCAACGCGTGAGGGTCGTGGGGGAGGGCCAGCTCCCCATCGCGCAATACAGCGGCTCCCTGCTCGCTTATTCCTTCTCCGAGGCTCCGAAACAACCTGTGGCAGGCAATGGCAAGGCCGTGTGCGTGGTGGAGTTCCGTGGCAGGAACGTCACCGGCCCCACCTGTACCGCCGTCCAGTCCGGACAACCCGCTCTGGTGAGCCTGCGCGGGAGCCTGAGCGATATCCTCAGCGATCGCTATGCACGGTTCCGTGACGCAGCATGGGTATCGGTGCACGCCACCTACGATCCCCAGACCGTGCGCAATCCTTATGGGAAGGTCAAGGAGAAGTTCCAGCATGTGCTGGAGACCACGCTCATTCCCACGCAAACGGCCGTATCCGCGGATGAGCACACGGTTGAGGAACGGAAACGTCGCAGCGAATTGCAAGTGCTTGAGGACTTCGTGCACGAGGTAAGCGGCGCCCTACCGACAGATGCCGAACGCGAAGTGCTGCGCGATGCATTGGAAAGCGTGAGGGAAGACGCTCGAAGGGGCAAGAGCGAGGAATCCGTAGCCATTTTGCCCCAGACTCAATCAACAATGCGGGATGCGTCGGTGCGTACAGCGGCGCATCGACCCAACACTGAGCACGAAGGGGAGGAGTCATGAAGCTCATCGCACTGAAATTTGCAGGAATCGGCCCGTTCCGGGGTGAGTTCTCCATCGATTTTCGTGCCCTCACCGAAGGAGGCCTGTTCCTCATTGACGGGGAGACGGGTGCGGGCAAGACGACGATACTCGATGCCATCTGCTTCGCGCTTTATGGCAGCATCGGTTCGGATGGCAAGGACAAGGACGGTGTCAAGGAACGACTGCGTTCGAAGTTCCTGGGGACGAGCGATGCGCCGAGCTATGTTTCGCTGATCTTCGGGCACTCTGGGCATTACTACTATGTGCGCCGTACCCCTGAATACCAGCGATTTTCGAAGCGTGCGAAGAGCTCCGACGGACTGACCCAGCAGAAGGCGACGGGTTTGTTCGGCAGGCTGGATGATGGATTCGCCGCACTGGTCGAGAGCCGGGCCAAGGCGGAGCCGAATGCCGATGTGTATTTCGATTACGCCGAGTGCCATTCGTTGACGGATAGCAGCGACAAGCTTCCTGAGATTGGCTCGATGATCGAAGCGCTCATCGGACTGAAAGCCCAGCAGTTCCGACAGATCGTGTTCCTTCCACAAGGCAAGTTCGACCAGTTCCTCGCCATGAAGCCAGAGGATCGCACGACCTTGATGCAAGACATGTTCGGCACCCAGATCTATGTGGATGTCGCGAACCGCCTTGCCGACCAGGCGAAGACGCGTCAGAAGACCACGGAGTCCAAGGCAATCGCGACCGCGACCACCATGCAGGCCCTCATTGCCCACACGAGGCCGATATTGGGGGAAGACGCGTCGTTTTTGGATTCGATGCTTGCGAAGGCATTGCGACAATGGAACCCCACGCTGTATGACGACGCTTGCAAGGCGGCGCAGCAATCCTCTGACCGCGTGGCCGAGGAACGCCATGCGACCGAGGAAGGACGTGCGACCGAGGAAAGGCACACATCTGAAGAGAGACGCGAAGATGGAGGAAGCCTCGTAGCCGCGGCAGGCTGCGTCACAGAGGGAGACGAAGCTCGTGAAGTGACCAGCGTCACTACGGCCGAGAGCGGGGAAGAATCCGCTGCACACATCGATGCCAGTGACATCATCGCCCAGGCTGAGAGGATTTTCGAAGCATCGAAGAAGAAAACCACAACCAAGGGAGCGGACAAGAAACGAGCCGATCTGACCCTGCGCGATGAACTGAACGCATGGATCTGGGGATTGACTGACTTCGAAAAACCCGAACTGCGACAGGGAATCTCACACGAGAGGTTCCTCACCAACATTGCCGAGGTTCAGAAGCGTTTCGACACACGTTTCGGCAAGATGCGCGATGAGTCGGAAGCCAGATGCGCAGCCGCCCGAACGCGCCATGATCAGGCCATGCTCGAGACGCGTTGCATCCAGCGGCTGAGGGACCTCGCAGAGACGGAACGCCAACAGGTGCAGGAATCCGTTCGATTGACGCAGCGTAACGACGCCATGGGTGCAATGCGCCATGAGCTGGAGGCGGCGCAGCAAGCGCAGCCGATCATCGCCGCATGGACGGCGCTCCAAGATAGCGCTGCCGCTGTGGACACGGCACAGCATGATGTGGGCGATGCCCAAGCCGCGGTGAACGATCTGCCGAGCTCCGAATCGCTTGACGCCAAGAGCAAAAAGATTTCGCAAGCCGAACACCAGGCGGGGGAACTCAAGGGGGCTTTGGCCCAGGTAACGATCGATCTGGAAGCCTGGAAGACCTATCACGATCTCGAGCAACGTGTGAAGAAGGCGCAAGACCATGCCAAGGAGCTCACAGCTCGGAGGAATCAGGCATCGGAGCAATGCGCCAACCTTGGCTCCTCGAATGAGATCATGCTGACAATCGAACACAAGCAGCGCACCCACGAGCAGCGCAAGCAGCAATGGAGCGCTGCACGTGACGAGGCGAAAAGCCGCATCGCGGAATTCCAGTCTTTGGATACCTTGGACGCCGCAATGCACGAGAACCAGGCGGCATTGGCGGAAGCGAAGTCGGGTTTCGAGAAGGCGCGCGCGGAATACGAGCAGGCTGTCAGGCGCGAGGCGATTGCGGATCTGGCCGGGATGCTCCATGAGGGTGAACCCTGCCCGGTGTGCGGATCCGTGGAACATCCGCATCCCGCCACCCCGGCACACGAAGGTGGACTTCTCCGGGGTGATGAAGCCCTGCAGGGTGATGAAGCCCTGCAGGGTGATGAAGTCCTGCAGGGTGATGAAGTCCTGCAGGGTGATGAAGTTCAAGGCTCGATTGCATCCAGCGGCGAGACCCGCAACGGGGGATCGGATGAAGCTCTGAGCGCGGAACGGTCTTCGAGCATGACTGGATCGGCGAACGGAGTCGAAGCGGCGAGCACAGAAGGATCAGTGGTCGTGGCTAGGGCAACGAGTTCAGACAGATCACTGGGCACAGACGAACAATTATTGGGCACAGACGAACTATTGGGCACAGGCGAACCGCTCGACGAAAACGAACCGCTGGACAATCACGGATTGCTAAGCACGAGCGATGCGAAGAGACTCATGGGTCTGCACCAGCAGCAGGTGGAGAAGCGGACTTCGAAGGTATCGTCGCTTGCCGGACGTGCCGATGAGATTCGTCGAAAGCTGGGCGATCTGACGCTCCGACAGGTGCAGGATGACGAGCGTGCGGCGCAGGACGAGCTCGACAAACTTGAGGCATGGAAAGACGAGCTTGCCATGCTTCGCAGCGCTGCCCAAGCGGCACAGGCGGCCGAAAAGAAACGGGATGCGATCGACAAGCAACTGAGCGAGGCCACAGGCGCTCTGCAAAATTCCGAGCAGCAGTTGGAATCCCGGCGCAGCACATGCGACGCATTGGAACCGCAGAGCGATCTCGAAACTCGCAAGGCGAAGCTCGACGCCGACCTCGCACAGGCGCAGGCGATCATCGACACGAAACAGAACGTGGCTGCTCAGCGCAAGCAGTTGGACGCGGCTCTGGCATCGCTGAACATGGCGCGCGAAGCGTATGCATCCGCGCAGGGCAGGTGCGAGGAATCGGAGGCCGCATTCACCAAGATGCTGGAGTCCAGCCGTTTCGCATCGCGGGAAGAGGCGCAAAACGCATCCCGCAGTGATACGTGGATCGAGGAGACCCTCGATGCGGTCGAGCGCTACGATCGTGAAGTCGAGCAGAACAAGGCTCTGCTCCATGACAGTCGCGTGAAGCTCGGTGCATACCTGCGCGATCCGCGACTTGCACAGGCCGCGCGGCAGTGCGAGCCATTGCGCGATGTGATGTCGTGCGTGCCACAGGCATTGGACGGTGATCAGCCGGTTGCATATCGCGGTGATGATGGCGGTGACGATGACAGTGACGATGACGTGGTCTCACAGGCCCATGTGTCTCCGAACATGACCGGGACTCAGAACATCACCCAAGCTCAAGACACGACCGAGGCGTTAAGCGCAACCCAGGTTCCGGATACAATCGCGCTTTCGCGCGCAACCGCGATTCCGACACCCCTGGGCATGGCAATCGCCGCACTGGACATGATCGCCGCGCAGCAGCGCGAGAACGATGCCGCGAAACACCTGGATGAGTGCAAGCAGCAGCTTACGGCGCTCACGAACGACGTCGAGCGCTGGGACGCGGACATGGCGTCGGTGCAACACAAGGCGCATGATTGGATGGAGTACTTGGACAGCAGCGAACCGTACCTGCGCATGGCGGCAATGGTGAACGGAAACCTGCCATACAACACGCAACGGCTGACGCTCCAGACCTACGTCGTGCGGGAACGGTTCAAGGAGGTGCTGTATTGCGCCAACGACATCTTGCGCGACATCCGAGGCGGATTGTATGAACTGCGGCTGGGCAGGCATGAGGGGAACGGCAATGCCAAGGAAGGTCTGTCGATCACCGTATACGACAGGCGCAGTGACTCCGAGCGTCCGGTATCGACGCTTTCCGGTGGCGAAAAGTTCTTCGTATCGTTGTCTCTCGCCCTTGCTCTGGCGAAAATCGTACAAGCCGAGAACGGAGGGGTCGAGATGGACACGTTGTTCATCGACGAGGGTTTCGGCACCTTGTCGGGTGTCTATCTCGACGACGTGCTCCAAGTGCTTCGCCGCATGTCGCGTGAACGTGACATCGGGATCATCTCGCACGTGGAGGCCTTGCGCAACCAGATCAACGAACGCATCGAAGTGACGCGCGAAAGCGAGGATTCCGCCAGTACGCTGAAGGTCATTGCATAGGGTGCTTGGGCTCGCGGCAAGCACTGTCTGCGCAAGCACTGTCTGCGGACGGGCGTGAGACGTGGCATTCATGTGCAGCAGTCGGAAAGGAAGGCAAGGAATGAGTGGAGTGCCTGAGGAATACCGCAACCAGCGGGTGGGCGTGCAGGGTTATCGTGTGCTCAACCTCGATCTCGATGGGGTGTGCGCGGATTACCGTGGCGCCATCGCGAACTATCTTGTGCGTACGAGAGGAGTGGACCCGTCGACGCTGGGGACCAACGATCAGTACAGCTTCTACACGGCACCGGGCTGGCCGATCGCGAGTGACGAGGAATATCTTGCCGTGCATCGTGCGGCAGAGGAGGATCACCTCTATGCGACGATGCCGGTGATTCCTGGTGCGCCTCAAGCCTTGAGGAAACTGTCGGATGCGCACGTCTACATACGGATCGTGACGCATCGGCTGTTCGTGAGCGGCCAGCACCGGCGGGTCGTCTCCGATACCGCGCAATGGCTCGATGACAACGAGATTCCCTACATGTCGCTGTGTTTCACCGGTCTCAAGGATTCGATCGGGGCGACCATCCACATCGATGATTCCCCGCACAACGTCGAAATACTGCGACGCGCCGGGCAGCACGTGGTGGTCTTCGACCAGCCGTACAACCGTACGCTCGAAGGTCCGCGCCTTCTGGGGTGGGGAGGTGATGCCGCCGACGCGCTCCTGGAATGGTTCGACCACTGGCCCGATGATCAGCAAGTGGCGGGAACATCCCGCTGATTGCGCAGCATGGTGTATCCGCGGTGGCTCGAGGCGGGCTGACAGTGGGTTCCACTGCGTTTAGCTGGCTGATGGGCTGGTGGGCTGGTTGGCTGCGCTGGCACCAGCGGTGGCTCTCGATGAGTTTGCGGGCTCTCGATGTGTTATCAGACTGAGTGGATAGACTACATGGAGATGCCACGATTGCTGGCAATTGGCAATTGGATAGATGGTAGCAATAGATGGTAGCGAGTGGATGGATTCGATTGTGCGCTTACAGGACGTAGCGCTTGGATGCGCTATGGGTGGCGCCACTGCCTGACAGTTCCGGCATAGGGTCATGCCACATGGTTACGCAACCGCGTGGCCATGTGACAGCGTGATCATATGATTACGTGGTCATGCGATTGCGTGATTACGTGACGGTATGGCAACGCAACCGCGCGGTCATGCGATTGCGGCGGACTGGCATGCTGCTTGGTGCGCTGCATGACAGCATGTACCAAACCGACATGGTGCCGGGCGCGCGGATGCTGTGGATGCGATAGATGGGTTTGCGCCAACGCTATGTCCGTTGGTCGGAAACATGACGTGGAACATGACATGGAACATCACTGGGAGGGTGACGATGGACGGCTTCTTGATCGGCGGGCTCATCGCGGCGGTCGTTTTGTGCCTGATTGCACTCGTCGCATGGCTGGTGTCGCGAAGCAATGACTCGGGTCATGATCCTTCCGCCGCTTCCCAGATGTATGAACAGAACGTGTTCTACCCCGAGGGCATGTATCCCCAATCGCCACAAACGCAATCGCCGCAAACACCGTTGTCACAGCCGCAGCAGCCACGACCCGTGCAGCAGCGACCTGTACAACCGCAACCTGTGCAGCCGCAAGTGCTGCAGCCGCAGCAACCGCAGGTGCTGAAACCGCAACCCGTGCAACCGCAATTCTCGCAATCCCAGCCCGTGCTGCATGAGGCGGATCCATCGTTTACGGCATGGGATACCAACGCCCAGAACCCTTCATCGGGCACCATTGCGTTGCACGACAATGCGGCTTTTCATGCGTCTGCCTTTGGCACATCAGAGGTCATTGGTAGATCAGAGGCTACCGGCTCGGCGGAAGCCACTGGCGCACCTGAGGCCACTGGTGCGCCGGAGGCCGGCATCGGGGTGAACGACACCGCGAGGAACGGCGTTCCGATGCACGGTGACGCTACGCGTGCGCATGCGTCTGCCTCAGACGCCCAGGCATCTGTGCACGTCTGTGATGCGATGGTGTCGACGGCCGCTGCTCCGTCGTCTTCCGATTCAATGCCTTTCGACCAGACGCTTTCCGTCCAGATGCCCTCCGATCAGCCATCTTCCTTCCAGTCGGTTTCTGCGCAGCCACTCTCAGCTCAGCCGGCCCCTGTCCAGCCACTCTCAGCTCAGCCGACCTCAGCCCAGCCGATTCCAGCCGATGCCCGGCTCCAGGCATGGATTCCTGACGAGATCCTGCGCAACGCGGAGACGCAATGGGCGGAGGAGAACGATTGGGCGGTGGAACCGGATTCCTCGCAGACGATCAAGCCCGAGCCCGTCATCGTCTATGATTCCGCGAAAATGCCGGTCAACGGCGCTTCCGGATCCCAGGCGAAGTCCGAGCGAGAGGTCCGTGAAACCTCGAAAACGCGGAAGTCCACTGGCGAACCTGCCATTTTGAAGCCCCGGTATTACGGTTCGGCGCCGCCCGACCTCAAGTACCACACGACTCATGGCGTGGCGCCCCGTGTGACGCGCAACGACCTGCGGGAGACCGTCACGAATCCGGACATCCGCTATGCGTTCCGCGACAAGGCGGCACTGTCAAATCGCTTTGCATCGGGAAAGATCGGCGAGCAAGGCGAGGCGAAGACCCGGCGGATCGTGGACGAATGGGCCAAGCAGCATCATGCGGTGGTGCGGCATGGCTACTTCGTGAACAAGCAGATCAAGGACTCCGATGTCGACCATGTGATCGCCTTCGAATCCGACGGCGTGCAGCATGTGCTGCTGCTGGATTCGAAGAATTATGCACCCGGCATCTACGATCGCGACCGCAGGAAGCTTGACAGGGCCGACACATGGGAGCCGTTCGTGCAAAGCAACTCGATGGAACTCGCCAGCAAGCAGCTGCAGGTGACGTTGCTTGGCATGCCGTTCCGCTCGCAAGTGCAGTGCTACACAGTGGTGTGGTGCAGCTCGAAGAACGGCAAGGTGGTGTTGCGCGGTTATGAGAAAAGCGGCACGCTCCCCATTAATGGCGAGATGCTGCCGCAGTTGCTCGAAGGATTCCCGGACGCCTCCGAACCCAATGTGGGTGTGGTCCGGGCACTGGACTGGGCTTTCAGTCCCCGCGGAAAGGTCAAGAAGACCTGGAGCCTGGGCATGGAACGGCAGCAGCAGATGCAGCAGCGTGCGGCTCGCAAGGCTGGGAACGGCGCATCCGGCGCTTCCGCAGGAGCGGATGCACGCGCCGGTTCGCGCAAGCGCGGCAATGCAGGAAAAGCCCAGAATGCCATGAGCGAACCAGACAACATCACACATGCGTCCGGGACGTCGGAAACCACCGGCAGCAAGGCTTCTCATGACGTCGCGGGTGCTGATACCGACCGACGCCAGGGCGCGCAGCGACCCCAACGGTCCGGGCGCGTCCAAGGGCCCAAGCGTTCCCAGGCTTCTCGGAAGCCCCAACGTTCCCACGGTTCCCAGCGCCGGGACGCGTCATCGGCGGCCGAGCAGGTGTTCGGGACTTTCAACGAGGGCATGGGCATGGGCCCGCAGTTCGCCGATGGCTCGGTGGCCGCGGATACGGGCAAACTCGATGCACAGGAATTGAAGCGGCGCACCCGGGAGTTCGAGAAGCACACCCAGCGGGCGCTTGATCGGGCGCAGCAGGATTCCTCGTCCTCGTCCGTCGGATTCTCGTCTGCCGGGGCCTCGTCTGTGGCCTCCTCGTCTGCCGGCTCCTCGTCTGTGGTGTCTTCGCCGGATAAGGCGTAGGCCCGCCGTGTCTGGCTCTCGCGAGAGAGCCCGGCGGTGATTCCTGATTGCGCTTCCAGACCGTGATTTCAGACCGTGATTCCCAACCCGATTTTCCACCCGATCGCCGAACCTGATTCTCCGATCATGCTCCCCGTTGATTCCCGATTGCGATAATTCGCAATAAGGAATATCTAGAGCCACGCCGCCGTGCCCGCTGTGCGCGCAACCTACCGTGAAAACATCACATGCAGCGCGCTCGTACGCGTCACAGAGACACGTCACAGAGACATATCTCAGATACACGTCACAGGCGCGCGTTCACGGAACGGAGGTTGCGATGGATTGGATCACGGTGCACGAGAAGGCCAAGGACGCCATGAGCGAGGCGGGGCTCGCCTACGAGGATGGCAATGCCGACATCGCCTCCGGCCAGGCGGACTGCGACACGCTCGCATGGCGCCGCTACGGCATCCTGCCGCGCATGTTCCAGGATGTGAGCGCCATCGACACGAGCGTCACGATCGGCGACCAGACGCTGCCCACCCCATTGTTCGGCTCGCCGACCGCCTACCATCGCCTCGCCAGCGCCGATGGCGAGATCACCTCCCAGAACGGCATGGCGCGCGCCGGCAGCTTCATCGTCTACCCGACGAACGCATCCGAGCCAGTGGAACGCTTCGCCCAGGAATCGCAGGGTACCTGGTGGCAGCAGGTCTATCTGTTCGATGACCGCGCCACCACCGAGGCGTTTCTCGAACGATCGCTCGCCCAGGGCCCCTCGGCGCTCATGCTCACGCTCGATTGCCCCGGCTACAAGCGCGACTTCGGCTTCCGCAACGGCATCGACGGCACGCACGAAGGCGAAAGCGGCAACTTCCCCTCGATGCACATGACCGATTGGACTCTCAACCTCGCCACGCACATCACCGTGGATGACATCAAGCGCCTCATCGAACTGTCCGGCCTGCCCGTGTACGTCAAGGGCGTGATGCGGCCTTCCGACGCCATCGACGCGATGGAGGCGGGTGCCGCCGGCGTGATGGTCTCGAACCACGGGCGCCGTCAGGTGGACGGCGTCGTGCCGGTCGCCTACGCCCTGCCCAAGATTCGCGAAGCGCTCGGTCCGGATGCCACGATCCTGGCGGACACGGGCATCCGCACCGGCGGCGACGTGTTCCGCGCGCTCGCCCTGGGCGCCAACGCCGTGGGCCTGGGCCGCCCGATCCAGTGGGCGGCGGCAGCAGGCGGCGAGGATGGCATCGTGTCGATGATCGACCGCATCACCGACGAGCTCGCCCACACGATGAACTCCGCGGGCGTGGCGCGCGTGGACGACATCGACCGCAGCTTCCTCGTGGCGGAACAGGGTCCCGCCGCCATCGCCGCGCTCGGCCAGACGCTGCGCTGACACCGCGCTAATGGTGCGCTCACGCAGCGCTCACTGTGCGCTGAACTGCACTCACAACGGAATCGCCGGCACGCCGGGCGACGCCTTGTGAAAGACGGTGCCCGGCGCGGTGCGCGAAGCCGCGGCATCCTGATGCTGCTCCGAATCATCGGATGCCGCTTCCCTGGCGGCGCTCGCGTCACCGGAGGTGAACCACATCGTCGTGTAGGGCATGATCGCCGCGGCGCTCGACGTGCCGATCTGGAACGTGGCCTCGCAGGTCTGCCCCGCTTCGATGGGGCCCTCGCAATGCGCGGTCTCCTGCTTGAGCACGTCCCCGTTGGACGACAGCGCCGTGAGCGCCGCGTCGGCGTACAGGATCGTGCCCTCCGTGTTGTTGCGCAGCGTGATCTCGCCGTTGTAATAGCCATAGGCGCGGTTGTCGATCGTAGCGGATTCGATGGCGAGCGCCTGCGAGCCGTCTGTGTCGGTGAGCGCGTTGTTGTGCTGCACCGTTTCGCCAGTGCGGTTGAGACCGGTGAACAGCACCGCCTGCGGCAGGCTCGTGAGCATGAGCCCTGACAGGCTGGGGGAGGGTGTCGACGACGGTCTTGCGGAGACGGATGCGCCGGAAGTATCGGATGCGCTGCCCGAACTGGATGTGGTTCCCGAGCCGGACGTGGTGTTCGAAGTGGACGTGCTGCCGGTCGATGACATTCCCTTCGTGAACGACACGACACGTCCGTCTCGCGTCCATTCGCCGTTTTCCAGCACCCATGTGCGGTCGTGGATGAAGCCGAACGAGGGGGCGAGCAGTCCATAGGCAGTGGTGCCGATGCAGGCGACGATCGCGACGATGCAGGTGGTGGCGGCAACCAGAGAAATCCCCGAGGGTGCTGCGGATTCCATGTCGAGTCGGCGCCAGTGCGCGTCCAGCACCAACGAACGCACTGCGCACAGTGTTCCCGCCGCCACAAGGAGGATGGCGAAGAAGGTCACCACGCTGATCTGCCCCAGCACGGCCATCGTCAGTCCCATGAACCCCAGCAGCAGCCCGATGGCGGCGGCGAGATGCGACCGCATGGCCAGCGAACGGGCCAGCAGGGCGGTGTCTTCGACGGCATCGCGGTGATGGCGGAATGGTGTATGCGTGGTGAGGGACATGATGCGCTCCTGAATTGCTTCGGTGCTTCCACAGTCATCCTACTAGTCCGCCTCGCGGCCGGCTCGCCATCCGAGCTCCGCCGATCGTGAGTCCCGCCGTTCGTGAGTTCCGCCAATCGGTTCGCCGATCGGTTCGCCATTCATGAGCTCCGCCGGTCAATCCGCCATCCGCACTGCGCAGCAAGATCCATCACCCGCGCTTCGGCAGCCGCCGCCTTTGCTGACCGGTGCCTCACGCGCGTGCGTCCTGCCGGGACCTCTCCCATTGGCCCGTCGCCTGCGCTTGTTCGGTCGTGTATTCCTTGACGGCGAAACACAGGCGCGCCAAGTACTCCGCATTGGCGGTGGAGATGCCGAGCAGCTGTTCGAGCCGGGCGATGCGGTTTGAGGAAAGAGATCAGTGCAACGGTTGTAGAGCACCGGCCGAATCCAGACTGTCAAGCGACAAGGAGAGTCATCCGCGCCGAGTGCGTTACTATGAATTCTGTATTGGCTCTACCGTCTCGCGTGCCAAGCCGCCTGCATTCACACTACGGCGTGACATACGGGACGGCCGTCGCGAGGAAGCACAATGGATCATCGGATTCTCATAGGCGTGGTGGCGCTGCTCTTGCTATGCCTCATCGCCGTGTCCGATGCGCGTTATTTCGCGAAGAAGCGCCGGGCGCGTCGCATGGAGGATGAGGAGCGCCAGCGAGACCGTGCCGCTCGCAATCTTCCGCATTCTTCCAGCAAACACGGTGCGCATGCGCCGAAACCGGTAGCGCCGGAGCACGCACAGCCAGAGCGTGTCGCGAAGCATGCGCCGAGCAAGGAGCCGGGCGCGATCTCCACGATGATGCGCGGCAGGCAAAACGCCGAGGCGCGGCATGGCGAGACCCGACAGGCCAGAACGCAGATGGGAACGCAGGACGGCGTCCAGGTTGAGACATGGACCGCGGTACAAGGAACCGAGGCATTGGGGAATGCCGAGCGGGGAACCTTGGCATCCAGAAATGTCGAGCAAGGGAACGCAACGCAAGGAAACGCGACATTAGGAAACGCGATATCAGAAAACGCACGTGTGCGTCAAGCGCGTTCCGTTTCCTCCTCCATGGTCTTCTCTTTCGCTGCTGCACCGGTTCCCGCCCCACCTGCGCAGCAGCAAATCGCAGCGACTTCGGCGGCAACGACAACATCAGCTGTTACAGCGCATGGAACCGCTGTTTCTTCGATACCCGTGCCTCCGCCTCCTGCTGTCGCGACGGCATCAGCGCCGGCAACGGTGTCTGCGACGCCGGTTTCCGCACAGCCTACGTCGCCTTCCGGTCCTGAACCGCCCGTCTCGTTGGGAGCATCTGCCGTAGGGACGGCTGGCTCAGCACCGTCGAACGCAACGCCATCACATACGGCATCAAGTGCAGTGCCATATGGATTCTCATCTTCGCAGTCGTCTTCATCCATGTTGCATACTGCCCCGCGCCGCAATCTGGTATGGGCCGAGGACATCGATCCCCAGGTGGCGCAAAGCATGCTGGGCGATTGGCCCCAGTGCCACCGGCCTCACACCGTTCCCGAACATATGCTCGCGGACTGGCCCACGAACCAGCCTGCCAGCGAACCGGACTGGCAGCACGTCACGTTCGATGCCGGCCATGCATCTTCGCAATCGGACTCCAGCCAGCTGGATTTCACCGATGCCGCTCAGTCCAATGGTGCGAATCCACGCACGCCTGAAGCAAGCGAGGACTCCCATGCCCATCTTGAGCCGCTCATTGTCGAACAGGACGTGTACGCCGGGCAGACCTGGGCGCCGCAGAGCGTCGAAGCGCAGAACGACGACGCTGATGCCAGCACTGGGTACGCTGCGATAGATTGGTCGGCCGCAGGCCAGCCTGATGTCGGCCGGTCTGGCGCAGGGGACTACGGTGCTCGGCGGTCGGAGGTCGAGCTGTCTGCCGTCGCTTCAGCGCAAGGTGCGAATCCGACTGTGCCGCTCAATGCTGCGAATTATCTTGCCAATGATGCCGCGGATGATGGCCTGGACGGCGGCGTGGCGCGTGACGGTTCGCGGGTCACGGGCGGCGCTGCCAACGGAATCATGATCCATGCTCATATCGCGCATGCTAGCGCAGCGAATGGCAATGCAGCGGGAAACAACGCAATGAGCGGCACTGTAGGGAGCGGCACTGTAGGTAACGGCACTGCGAGCAACGGTACTGCGAGCAACGGTACTGCGGCAAACGGTGCCGCAGTGAACGGCACTGCGGCGAATACCAGGGTCGCCCGTGCGATTTCGCAGGATGCGGCTGCCTTGCGCACCGATGCGCATTATCGGCTCTCCCGCCTTCCCGCGCAGTATCACGTGTTCAATGATGCGACGCTGCCTTCGGACGGGGAGAGGTTGGACTTTGACCAGCTCGTCATTGCGCCTTCTGGCGTGTTCATCATCTCCATCATGCCGCTCGACGGCCGGATTTATGGAGACGCGCAGAGCCCCAACTGGGCGGTCGTGCCGTATGGTTCGCCCGTCACGCCTGATGAAGCGCGTGCATGTGCCCAAGGCACGGCTGTCACCGCGGCACAGGGCATCGAGCTTGTCGCCAACCCCATGCGACGCAACGAATGGCTCGTCGAAGGCACGGCGCGTATGATGGGTCTTCCCGCTGAGGTGTTCCATTGCGCGGTGCTTGTACCGCCCACGGCACGCCCGTATCTGAGCGATCACGATGGCGCAAGCCTGGTCATCACGCCTACGCAGGAAGCCGCGTGGATTCAGTCAATGACCGAGCCGGCATTGGACGAAGGCTATGTCGCCGACCTGTCAAAGGCGCTGGAGGACTATTTGAAGGGCTGACGTCGAGCGCAATAAGGCGAGCACAATACGAGTCAGGTATACCGCAAATCTTTGTAGCGCCTTTTTGGGGGGGGCTGATCGGATTAACGCGATTGCCGCGGGCTGCATCAGAATGGATGCGGCTCGCGGCAATCATGGAAGTCGCGGCAAAGGAAACGGACAGGGAAGGAAGAGGGGACGGCCGGTCACAGAGTGCCGGTCACGTCTCCCTTCGCCAGAGCCAGCACCTGATAGGGCTTGAGCGTGCCATCGAAGGGACGGCCGGTGATGAGGTCGATCGTGCCATCGAAGCCTTGCAGGTCATCCACCTTGTCGCTGTTGTGATAGACGAGGGTGACGCGAGGACCTTGCGCCACGCGGTCGGCGAGATTGCTCAGGCGCGTGATGTCTCCGCTCATCTGATAGGCATGCTCGCGTGGCGTGGCGAGAGCAAGGTCATCGTCGGTTGCCACGGCGCTCTTCGTGATGGCGACCAGTCCCTTGGAATCGTCGGCAAAGGAGCCGATGATCGCGCCGTTGCAAATCGCCGGCACCTGCTTGCGCAGCCGGATGAGGCGCTGGTACCAGTCGAAGGTCTCGGCATCCTGATGGGCCTCGTCCCACACCATGCCACGGCGGCAATCCGGGTCGTTGTCTCCGGTCATGCCGTATTCGTCGCCGTAATACACCATGGGCATGCCGGTGGAGAGCAGCTGGATGCCCACCGCAAGGCGGTGTTTGGCGTCGTCATCGCCGCACAGGCGCTTGAAACGCGGTGTGTCATGGCTATCGAGCAGATTCCACATCACCGGCCAGGCGTTGGGATGCAGGTTGCCTTTCATGAAGCCCACCTGGTCGAGGAACCCGGAGGCGGTCATGTCACCGGTCGCCACGAATCGCTTGACGGCCTTGAGGAAGTGATAGTTCATCACGGTGTCCCACTCGTCGCCTTCGAGGAAGTCGAAAGCGGGGTGCCACACCTCGGCGCCGATGATCGCTTCGGGGTTGGTGTTGCGCACTGCGCGGCGCAGCCGCTTCCAGAACACGTGGTCGATCTCGTCACCCACGTCCATGCGCCAGCCGTCCACACCGGCTTCGCGAATCCAATGGCACACGACGTTGATGAAGTAGTCCTGCACCTCGGGGTTCGCCATGTTGAGCTTGGGCATATAACCGAAGTAGGCGAAGGTCTTGTAATTGGGGAAGCTCGTGGCGTTCGCCGCCTGCTCGGGGGAATCGATGGGCGTGAGAGGCCAGTCATCGAGCCAATACCAGCTCCAGTACTTCGAGTCGCGGCCGTGCTCGAGCACATCGCGGAACGCGAAGAAATCGCGGGAGGTGTGGTTGAACACGCCATCGAGGATCACCTTGATGTCGCGCGCGTGCGCATGTTCGACGAGCTCCTTGAGGTCGTCCTCGGTGCCGAGCGACGGGTCGATGTGCAGGTAGTCGAGCGTGTCGTACTTGTGCGGGGTGGGGGAGACGAAGATCGGGTTGAGGTACAGCATGCCGGCGCCCAGGTCCGCGATGTGCGGAAGCGCTTCGATGATGCCACGGAGGTTGCCATGCAGGTTCATCGTGCCGGTGGCGGGCACTTGGTGCCACTGCGGGTTGTGGGAAGCCGTCTTTGCCAGGCGATGGCGTGCGGCTTGCGCTTCGTCATGGAGCGAGGCCGGGGTCTCGGTTGCGCTCGCATCCTCGGGTGACGCGCTGGCGCTTGAGAAGGACGAAGTGGTGCTCGTCGTCGTTGCATCAGCGTTCGCGGAATCGCTTGCCACGGCGAACGCAGTGGGGAAGACCTGGTAGATCACGCGGTTCTTCGCCCATTGAGGGGTGTCGAACAGCATGTCTTCGCGCAGCGTCTGCGGGCAGTCGAACATGCGCTCCGGCTCGGTAGGCGGCTCCTTGGTGAACTGGTAGTCGCTGTAATACACCGTGCTGCCGTCCACGCCGTGGATCTCGAAGTAATAGCGCAGGCAGATCACGTTGATGTTGAGCTGGACTTCGAAATAGTCGTGCACACCGTCGCTGGCGAAACGGCGCATCTCGTAGGAGCCGGCGGTGCTCCACCGGCCATAGAAAGGAAACCCCTCGGGCGCGGCGGGGCGTTGCTCTTCGGGAAGCTTCATCCGGTCGGCGCAGTAGTAGTGCAGGTACTTGTCTTCGGTGTGCACGATCACGGAGGCGACGTTGCCGGCGCCGGTCTGGATTCGGATGGCGAAGCGTGCGAAGCCATCTTCGGGGTCGTTGCTGGACGCCCCGCATGACGTGCTGCGGCTGAGCGCGAAGCAGAAGCGGTGGTCCATGTCATGGCGAATCGCGGAGAGGTTGATTGGTGAGGCTGACGCCTGGGAGCCGGAGGAAGAGGAGGGTGGGAAAGGAGAGGTCTTTTGCACAGAGAGTGTGATAGGAGAGGTTGTTGCCGGAGCGTGGGCTGTTTCTGGCGCTGCCATCGCGGAGATGGTCGTCGGAGAGGTGCTCTGTGCGGTGTTGAGGGCATCCATCTGTGGGGAATCCTTGTGGGCATCCATATGGGTCTCCTTACTTGAGTGGCCCTACGATTCTAAGCGGCAGACCGATACCTCCGCGCGGCGCGTGGCGAAGTGTCGCACTGTGGATAATCGTGATGGTAATGATCGGGGAGGGATAGTCAGGAAGGGACGGTCGGGAAGGGACGGTCGGGAAGACGCGATTGAGGGAAGGCGGTTGGTGTGGGCGTGGCCGGGAGGGACGCAGCCGTTGGGAAAAGCAGCTGGTGGGAGATGGTCGGGAAAGATAATATTAGGCATGATTGGAAGAAGGATAGCTGTCGGAGAGTGGTTGATGAGAGACGCTCGGGGAAGGCGAACGGTGTGGGCGTGGCGGGAAGGAACATTGCTGTCGGAACGAGAGGTTGATGAGGGACGTGGTTGAGAAGTAATTGAAAGGAAGATGGCGGGGCAGAAGGCCACTCGGCATATAGAATGCCACTCGGCATGTAGCGCGATTATGTCGGTCACGCGCTGCTGAAAATCGTTCGGCCAGAAGGCTAGTCGCGATATGCAGCATGGTCACATGGGGAGCCCTCTGATCGGGGCAAAGACGACGGGAGATCCAAAGACGGGGCTTCTATTCTCGATGCTCTTTGCTCTCCCTTTCTTCTTCCTTTTCTCCCCTCCTTCCTTCCTTTTCTCCCTACTTTCCTTTTCTTCCTGCTATCTTCTTATCCTCTCCCGGCTCCTCCTTTCACCTTCTTTCCCTTTTTCCCCTTTCTCCCTTTTTCCTTTTCCTCTTCCTCTGCGTCCTTCCCTTTCGTCCCTCTTCTCCTCTTCTCCTCTTTTTCTCCTTTTCCCATCTTTCTCATCTTCCCTCTTCCTCTCACTGTTTGTGGGCGCTTCCTCGCGATTCGTTTTCGCCATGATGTGCTTTCTCCACAATTCGCTTTTCTGCTGTGGAAAAGCTGGAATGTTGTCCACACCGGCGAAAAGAAATCCACAATGGCCTATGGGTTTTCCACTTATCCGCATTTTCGCGAAAGGAGGATGCGCTCCGGGTCGTAACGCCGTACCCTACCTCTAAAGGATTTGGAACAGGCGTCGGAGCAATGAGCGGTGGCTTGGTTCATGGCGGCCCGGTTCATAGTGCCTCGGTCCGCCACATTGTGGTTACAGCGGATTGATTGCACAGTGAAAGGGGCTGCCGCGGCAGTACGTTTCCAGATCCTCCCTCCAGACACCAAAGACGAGCTGATGAAAGGGATGGCAATGGAGCAAAGCGAATACCATCATCGGATGGTCTCTCTCGAGGAGTTAGTACGGTGCGATGAGCCACTGGGACCGGCAGAGGATGGGAGCAATGGCTATTACAAGCCGCGTGTCAAGAAGCGTGGGAAGCGCAAGGCGCCATCGAAATTCCCGCGGCGCAAACATCGCCCTTCTGCTGTGCTTGCCCCAGCCGGAGGCCAGTTCGACAGGGAGGATGGTGTGCCCACGCACTTGCGAAAACTGGGCATCTGCGAAAGTGACCTGATACCTCGTGTGCCGTTGTGCTCGATGGCGCCAGTGGTGGCTCGATGCATTGCGCGAGACACGCCGACGGTGACCGCCGCCTATGCCCGGTTCCTGCAAGAGATTGGCGTCAATCCCCATGGCAGGGCGCGGTGTTTGTTGGAGATCGATGCGATTCACGACGCGTTTTTCGACTGGTTTGCATACGACTACACCTATGAGGATGGCACGACGCCATTGGAGAACTTCCTGATGGAGAATGCCGCGGGCATCCACCAGCTCACCCACGAGAGGGTGAAGGCATTGTGGTCGGTACTGAACTGTTCGATAGAAGGCGGTTTCCTGGTTGAGCGGGTGTGTGCATTCGCGGGCATCACAATCCTACGCAGTCTCAAAGATGGCTTCAGCCTTGCGGTCGAAGACCCCGCCATGTCGTTCGGGCTACTGGGATGTGAAAACACCTTCATCGCCGGGCGCTTCACCCAATTCGGCGCCGCATGGCGGCCTTCCTCGCGTCCGTTCCATATCCCGACGCCCTACCGCACAGCAACGCCGGGCGCCATCGATGACGAAACTTCGCTGATTGTGCAGCGTCATCGGCTTGAGTTGCGGTCGGCGCGTCGGGAGTCGCTGGGCGGGTATGCCAATCGCACGTCGTGCGGAACGTTGCTCATTGGCGTGCCGGATGCATATGTTCCCGATCCCGTCAACAGCGCATCCGTCGACTGGTTCATGGCATCAGGCACGTTCGATATCAACCAGTTCAGACAGTTGCAGGCGCTGGAAGAAGCGGAGGAAATGGCGATACAGGGCTCAGAGGGCCTTGATGCGGAGGGCCTTGATGCACGGCGCGCTGATATGAAGTGCACAGGGGAAACAAGCGATGGTGCGGACGGTGCCGCGGAAGACGAGAGGATGGGTTGTGAGAAGAGTGAACATGAGAAGACCGGATCCGAGAAGATCGAGCGAGAGGAGACCGGACAGGAACGGATAGGGAAAGAGCAGATAGGAAAAGAACGGATGGAGCGTGGGCAGGCAGGAAATGGGCAATCGGGAGATAACCACACCATCTGCGGGCGATCAGGAAGCAAGGCAGCGAACAGCGACGATACGACGAACGACGGCATGATTCGTGACAACGAGGGAAGTCAGGGCATCGAGAGCAAGGGCATCGAGAGCAAGGGTGCAGAGAGCAAGGGTGCAGAGAACAAGGGTACTCACGTTCCTGATGGCGATTCTGCTGCTGCGGAGTTTGGAACTAGCGGGATGGCACGGAGTGGGAAAGCGACGACGAAAGAGAAAACAACAAACAAAGGAGCGAAGAAAGCTGAGACGAAGAAAGCTGAGACGAGGAGAGGAAAAGCGAAGAAGACAGAAGCAAAGCATGAGGAGGATGAGTCGGATGACGAGAGGCTCATAGATTTAAGCAACAGCGAGGATTTCTGGCGTGCATATGCACGAATGCCATTGATGGACTGTGTCAATGAGCATGGGCATATCTGCAATGCCGAAGACAAGCAGATTGCCAGTTTGGACTATCTGCAATTGCTGTGGATCGTGTTTAGCGCGCCAGATGAGAAACCTTATAACCAGCACGGGTACGAATCGCGCGATTACACGATGATTTGCAATGAGCTGCTCGACATGGGCGTCATGATCTACTGACGTCTAGAGCTTGGAGAGAAGCAGGAGGGAAATCACTTCTTCAAGTCCACCCGCTATGGGCAAGGCGAGTTGACAAGAGGGACTTCGCGATTGCTGGATTGATGGATACTAGTCGTGACATGGAAAGAGCGGGGTCCCGCATGAAATGAATCCATACGGGACCCCGCTCTGCACGTCGATACCGGATCACGCAGCGCAGTACCGAGAAGCGTCATGCCCAGAGGCAATGCGTCTTATGGCGTTGAGATTCGTTGCTTCGTAATGCCACATTCCTCGGCGCTATCGTTCGTTGCCATTTCGGGCATCTTGGTGCGGTGCTCGCTGCGGCGACCCATGTTCGCTACTGGGAGCTGACTCGGAGCATCAGGTGACCGATGAGGTGATCGACGGTCACGACCAGCCACATTGTCGCCGTTGTGGCCCGTGCTCGTGTAATCAGAGATTCGCAGGCTTGCCAGAGTGCGCGTTGTTGAAGTCTTCGATCGTGAACTCGGTGCCATCACCCAGCTCCAGGTGGAAGTTGCTGCCAGGGGTCGGCTGATAGAGGTTCGCGGCATCGTTGATGTCTTCGCCGTTGTCGATGAAGAAATCAACGCCTTCCACACCCGCGGGCACGGTGATCACTGCGGAATAGTAGCCGTTTTCGGTGGTGACCGGGCGCATCGGATAGCCGGGGGCGCAGGTCCAGCCATCGAAGCTTCCGCGGATGTAGTAGGCGTTCTGTTTCCATGCGGCTGCGTTGAAGTAGACGGTCACAGCGCGGTCGGAAGAAAGGAATCCGATGCGGTGGTAGGCGGGGTACACGTCCCTGCTTTCGATGATGCCGGCTTCGACGAGGTCATGGCTCTTCTTCAGGAGCCAGTTGTACGAGCGGCCAAGAGCCTTCGCCGCATCCTTGATGTTCATCTGGGTCGTCAGTGCTTCAACGACTTCCTCATCGGAGACAGGTGTGTTGTTGCTTGCCGCTGAAGTTGCTGTTGCCTTTTTCGCCATTAATCTCACTCCCGAAAAATTCGCATTGATTTCTTGGCCGTTTCCTCGGCCTCATCATGTGCTTTCAGTGCATGACGTTGTCAGTTTAGCGCAAAAGAACAACAATCGGCGGTTTGAATGCAAAAAATGGGTTAACAATGTGGTGAGACCACATGGAATAGGGGCGTGGAAGTGGTCTCACCACACATGATCGTGGTGTCAGAGGTATGGGAGGAAAGGTGCGAGTGGAGTCGCTCTCCATGTTGCGAATCGCAAGTGCAAGAGATTCGTGGAATGGGGCTGCATCCAAAACTCGGCGGGCTGTTTCATCGATACGTCATCGGTACAGCGGAGTGTCGAGCAAATAACGTTCCAATTCCACCATCTTGGAGTCCGGCGAGGAATTGAGGAGCGTCACATTGCCATGTTTCGGTTGCACGGCGCTGCCGGCAGGCTCGCTGGCGTTTTCCTTGTCGTCATCCGGATCGGGTGCGAGCTGCCCCAGGGACTCGAGAACGACATGAAGATGTCGGGAAGTGCCCTCGTTCCCGTCGACGATGGCGACGTTGCTCGGCAGGAATTCACGGAAATACGACCGGTAGAAGATGAAATGGGTGCAGCCAAGCACCACGGAATCAACATGCTCCAGATCGTAGTGGTCAAAGTACTTGTGCAATGTGCGCATCACCAGGTCGCGATCCTCGAGCTGACCGCTTTCCACAATGGTGACCAAGTCGGGGCAGGGCTGCTTTTCGATATCGTGAGCATTCTGGAATCGTGCCATGAGCCGTGCAAATTTGCGCTCGCGCAAGGTCAGAGGAGTCGCGGCAACAATGACATGCTGAGGGGTGCCGTTGCCACGGTCGCAAGCCACCTTCAAAGCCGGTTCCATACCGATGATCGGCACACTATAGCGCTCCCGCAGATCATTGACGCAGGCGCTCGTAGCCGTGTTGCATGCGATGACAATCGCCTTGGCGCCCATGTCAAGGAGACGGTCGACGATCGCGAAACAATATCCACGAATCTCCTCCACGGACTTGAGCCCATATGGCGCATGGGCGGAATCACCGTAGAACACGATGTTTTCATCAGGCATGTCGGCGCGAATCTGGCGTACTACGCTGATGCCCCCCATGCCCGAATCAAAGACTCCGATCGGTGCAGAGTTACTCATCTGTTGCCTCCTTGAGGCTGGCGACCGACAGTGTTTGTCGCCTCTACGATAACCGCGTCGGGATGCAGGCCTGATTTTTCGTCATCGGCGGACCGTCGAAGCCCTTTGGCAGGCGCCGACGGTCCGGTCTGTGGATGAAAGCTTAAGAAAGGAATGCCTCAATTGCCTGAGCGTCGCGATAGCCCTGGCGGTACATCATCGCCAAGCCTTCCTTCGTGCGTTTGAGAGTATCGAGCCCGTACAGGTTCTTCGGCGCCAGGACGAGCACGTGCCCGGACTTCTCCCACATGCGTGCAGACAGGGACTCCGAGTTGTAGGTGCGTGCGCGATACCACATGGCACGCGCGGCGTTGGGGTAGGTGCGGCTCAGGATTCTCGCGGGCAATTCGTCTTTCTTCTGAGGACGAATCCATGCCTTCGGGTGCGTGAGCACGATGATGATTTTGTCGCAGCCGTCCTCGTAGGCTTTGCGCCAGGGGATGGGATCGGCGATGCCGCCGTCGAAATAGGGAACGCCATCCACCACATACGGATGGTTGACCACAGGGACAGCGCTTGATGCCTTGCAAATCGCGTAATCGTCCCGCACCATGCGGCTCTTGGGGAAGTAGTGCACCTTGCCGGTGGTGGCATCCGCGGCGACAGTCGTGAAGTCCGTGGGATTCGACATGAAATAGTCGAAGTCAAGCGGGTATTCGCCGTCGTGGTTCGACAGAGTGCCGTAGATGTAATCGAGGTTGATGAAATCGCCGGTCCTGCGGAAGTTGTACCAGCTTGCGTATTCGCGTCGGAACGCATACTCCATGTAGAACGTGTAGGAACGCTGGTACTGACCAGCCAGGAACGAGGCAAGGTTGGCGCTTCCGGCGGATACCCCATAGCAATGGTCGAAGGAGATTCCGTGCTTGAGGCAGAAATCGTCGATCCCTGTGCCGTAGACGGCGCGGTATCCGCCGCCTACATCAATCAATGCGGTCTTCATGTTCTCTATGCTCCCTGGTTGCGCAATGGTCACGGGTATGCGCAGAACCCAGCTGACTTGATTCAGTGTAGCGGAATTGCAACTTGGCTGCAGATTGCAGACGATGGGACGCGCAGGACGCAGATGGTCGGTCGGGATATTTCATCGTGGGAGGAATATTCGCCGCGGCGTACTATGGACGCATGACGATTCCACGCACAGTATTCAAGGGGCATGGCACGGCCAACGATTTCGTGCTGTATGCGGACCCGGATGGCAGTCTCGAGCCGACAGCGGAAGAAATACGCTTCCTGTGCGACCGGCACAAAGGCCTGGGCGCGGACGGTCTGCTGAGGCTCGTCCCCACCCGTTTCCATGCAAGCATCCCGCAGTTGGGCAAGGAGAAGGCACAGTCCCTTCTCGACCAGGGTGCTGAATGGTTCATGGACTATTACAACGCTGACGGCAGCGTTGCGGAGATGTGCGGCAACGGGTCCCGCGTCATCTCTTTGTTTGCGAAAAGGCTTGGTTACTGGGACACCGACACGCAGGAGCGTTTCGCGCTCGGCACCCGGGCTGGCGTCAAGCGCCTGAACTATCTGGGAGCGGTCGAGGGGCTGGGCCGCAACGTCCTCCATGTGGACATGGGTCCATGGTCCAAGGGCGAGGACGGACAGTTCCGAGTCTCCCTGATGGGCACTCCGGGAAGCGTCAAGGGCACCTATGTAGACATGGGCAACCCCCACGTGGTGTGCCTGCTCGATGACCTGTCTGGACGTACCGGAGGCGTGGATACGGAACTTCCCGGCGTCGAAGCGCTGGATTTGTCCCGTCCGCCTGTCGTGCAGCCGCCTTTGGAAAACGGTCAGAACGTCGAGTTC
>JAQXZM010000138.1 GCA_029227215.1 Bifidobacteriaceae bacterium
ATCTCGTGGATTGCGTAGCGACCGCCCGGGCGCAGGATGCGGGCGGCCTCGGCGGCGACCGCACGCTTGCGGTCGAGCGGAAGCATCGTGAGCATCGCCTCGCCCACCACCAGGTCGGCGGACGCATCGGGCAGGCCGGTGCTCGCGGCATCCGCCTTCACCATGCGCGCATGGTCGCGCTCTGCCACGATCCGGTTCATTGCCGCCGAGCCCTCGGGATTGGGATCGATGCCCGTGTAACTGTGCGGATCCGCGGCAAGCAGCAGCGTGGCGGTCTTGCCCACGCCAGGACCGAATTCCATGATGTCATCGCTCGGCGCGACCTGCGCGGCGTCGAGCATCGCGCGGGTCAGCTCGATGCCGCCGGGGCGCAGCACGCGCTTGCCCATCTTGGCAAGCAGCCAATGGCCTTGCAGATGCTGCTCCTCGGGGCCGTTTCGGCGCCCGTGCTCCTGCGACGAAGATTGACCCGCCATCAGGCCTGCTCCCCTGCCTCAGTCTCGTCCTCGTGATTGCCACACTTGCACGCGTGGCCTGCCTCGCCGGCAGCACCCGCACCTGCAGCGCCACTCGCCAGGGCATCCACGTCCACGAGCGTGAGGGACATGCGGCTGGGCTCCAGCGCCACGAGTGCGTGACGCTCGCCCGGCGCCAGGTACACCACGTCGCCGGCGGAAACCGTGTGCTTGACGCCGCCCACAGTGAAGTCGAAGGCACCTTCGAGGATATTCACGATCACCGCGCGCGGGGATGCGTGGTCGGTGAGCAGCTGGCCCTTGTCGAAGGTGAAGATGACGTGGCGCAGCACTGCGTTGTTGACCACCACGCGGGAGGTGGTCGCCTCGTCGATGATGGGCAGCTTCCCATTGATGCCGGTGATGACCGCTGAGTGAGAAACAGGTGTGGTTGCCATGTCGCGCTCCTTGCATTGCCTCGGTTGAAATTGAATAGAACGTCCTTGAATGTCGAACGCCCTTGGTGAATGTGCGTTCATTATCACGAGCGCGCCTTCCGAGGTCAAGGGTTTTGGGAAAATACTGCGCTCTTGCGCACTAAGCGAAAAGGTCTAGACATTCCCGGCGAATTATGCAACGTCTGTTCGAAACATGGAGGAACGGGAGCGCACGCCATTCGCAAATAGCCATGCGGCGCTAAAACGGACCTGGCGCCCCTGCTGCGCCGCCGCTTCATCAACGATGGCATGGCGCGCGACATGGCGATGCACTGCGCCCAGGAATACCGCAATCTCGCGCGTATGCTGCCCGGGCTCTACGCCGAATACGGCAGCTGAACACGAAAGCGCGCATATGCCACGACGGGCGAATATGCCTATTCTCGCCATGCAACACACGCTTTTGCGCAAACGCGAACAAAACCTTCGTACACGTTCGTGCACACAACGATGTGCGATCCGCTAGCGAGTCGGCGCGATTTTTGTTATAAACACAATCAGTGTTTATAACTCATTCCAGCGACTCGAAAGGACAGTCATGAGGCTTCTCAAGTTCGCCCTGCACGGAATCCACTTGTTCGCCAACGACGAAGTGGCGATGGATCTCTACGCATCCGACAGGGTGCCGGCGAACGCCGCCTTCGTGCACCGCGACAACGACCTTGGCCCCTCCATCTACACACAGCAGCTGCTCGGCATCGCAGGCCTCAACGCCTCCGGCAAGACCACGACCCTCAGGGTGGTCGACCTTGTGCTCGATGCCGTGCGCGGTATGCCTCTCGATGCGGGCAGCGTCGTCTACGGCCCCCTCTACCCGATCCTCGACACCAGCTTCACCATCCAGGCGATCATCGCCGATGCTGGGAATTGCTATCTGATCGAGTCCACGATCGGGAAAACCGATGTCGACACGGCGCCCCAAGGGGACGCGTCCGGCGCGTTCGCCTTCGAATGTGAGCGACTGTGGCGGCACGAGCCCCATGTGGTCAAGAAGGACCTCGCCTCCTTCGACGCATTCCGGACGAACTCCACACTCATCTCCGAACGCGGCACGAATGGCCCGCGCGAGCTCCCGGCGGAAAGCAAGCGCTTCCTGGCGGCGAACACCTCCCTTCTCGCCGGCGAGCTCCAAAGCAAGACGAACGTCTACCGGTACGTGGATGCATTCAGACTGCCATTCATCACCCCCGCCATGCCACCGGCAGTCGTCAGGACGTTCGATTCCAACGTGGAGCATCTTGATATCGACGATCATGGCAAGGTGCACATCAAGCTCGCCAACGAGAGCGACGAGAGGGTGATGGGGCAGTTCGACGCCGCCCAGATGCTCTCCCGGGGCACGGTGCGCGGCGGCCAGATCGTCAACTTCGCCATCCGTGCGCTCCAGCAGGGCGGGTACCTGGTCGTCGATGAGATCGAGAACAGCCTCAACAAAAAGCTGGTCGAGACAATAATGGACCTCTTCGCCTACCCCGCCACGAACCCGCACGGCGCCACGCTCGTCTTCACCACCCATTATCCGGAACTTCTCGACCACCTCGGTCGCAAGGACGACGTGTATTTCACCGTGCGCGACGACGATTGGCGGATCCGGCTCATCAAATACTCCGACCAAATCAAGCGCATCGAACCGAAGAAGAGCGAGGTCTTCTTCGCCAACCTTGTCAGGGGCACGGCACCGAAGGCGAAGGATGTTGCGGCGCTCAAACGATACGTGAAGGCCCGGGTGGAGCGACCAACCAGTGCGAGCTCCAAGAAGTCGGCACCAGGCACGCGACCCACGGACGGCGCATATGCTCAGTAATGAAGAACGCAACCGGTTCGCAACGAGCAAAGTGCTCTTCGTGTGCGAAGGCTCCTGCGAAAGAGTCATCATCGAAACACTGCTTCGCGAAGGCCGCCTGATCGTGGATGAATCCGATGCGATTTCGGACAACTTCGACAGGCCCACCACGAACATCCGCAAGGCCTCCACCATTGAGGAAACGTTCCTGATGTTCGACTACGAGCAGCCTGTGCTCATCGCGCGCATCCTGGATTCCCTGGGTGAGAAGTTCAAACTGTCGTATCCCTTCGAGACATCCACATCGGTGATGGATTTCCATACTCGGCCGGAAATCGAGATGCTGGCGATCATCAAGGAAGGTGCCGAGCAGGATTATCTGCATCGGAAGAAAAGCGCGATGAAACCCAGCGAATATTGCAAGAAGGTGCTGGGCCTCACGCACATCAAGCAAGAGGACTTCCTCCAGCGGTATTGGGCCGACCCCGATGAGCTCTGCGAATGCATCCGCAGTTACGCGCACTCACACAAGATGGAGAAAGACGAGCACTCGCTGGCCGACCTGCTCCGGTGAACGAACCACTTGAATATCGACGGCTCACCCCAGCAGGCCGTGCTCCATCATGTTCTGGAACAGCTGCGCCAGGCGCTCGGCGCTCACCGGTTTGTCATGGCGGTACCACGAGGCGAGCGCCGAGACGAGCGCGCCCACCGCCATGTCGACGCGCAGCTGCGAGGTGAAGTCCGTGGGGTCGAGCCGGAACTGCCGCATGGGGCGCTGAGCGCTGTGGGCCGGCATCTTCTGGTGCCGCCCCTCAGCGTTTTCAGTGCCCCTGGTCACCACAACTACAACGCAGTTCCCCTGCCGCGACCCGCTTACGCTTCGCTGCCATCGCTTTCCGCAGTGCTGTCTTCCTCGGCTTCCCCGCCATACAGCGCGTCGTGCACGGCTTGCAGCTTGCGGTCGCGTTCGGCGGTCGCTTCGAGGGCCTTGCTGCCCGAGTAGTCGTAGAAGCCCCTGCCGGTCTTGACGCCCAGCTCGCCCGCGTCGCAATGCTGCTTGAGCAGGGCGGGCACGTCGTGGGAGTCCTCGAGGTCGGGCATCAGGTACTCGCTGATGTGCTCGAACACGTCGATGCCGCCGAAGTCCATCGTCTCGAGCGGGCCCAGGCACGCCCAGCGGAAGCCCAGGCCGTATTTCATCACGGCGTCGGCGCCTTCAGGCGAAATGACGCCCTTGCTCACCATCGAGCACACCTCGCGCACCACGGCGAGCTGGATGCGGTTGGCGGCGAAGCCGGGGACGTCCTTCTCCACGATCGCGGGCTTCTTGCCGATGGCGACCGCCAGGTCGTAGATGGCGCGGGCGACGGCGGGGTCGGTGGCGTCGTTCTTGATGATCTCGATGAGCGGGATGAGCGTGGGCGGATTGAACCAGTGCATGCCCAGGAACCGCTGCGGCCCGGTGACCGCTGTGGCGAGCGTGTTGATTGACAAACCGGAGGTGTTGGTGGCGATGATGGCGCTGGGGCGCGCGAGCGGCGTGACGCGCTGGAAGAAGGCGAGCTTGGCGTCGAGGTCCTCCACAATGCTTTCGACGATGAGGTCGGCGTCTTCGAACGCGTGGTCGGACGTGGTGTACTCGATGGCGTCGACGACCTCGGGGGCGATGAGCGTCTTGGCGCGGTCGAGCGCGGGCCAGCGATGGTTCCACAGCGTGACCTGATAGCCCTTGCGCGCGAAGATCTCCGACATCGAATAGCCCATCGTGCCGGCGCCCGCCACGGTGATGCGGTGGACGGACGCTGCGGTTGCGGCGGATGCGGCGGCCGCTGCCGCGGCGGCTGCGGCGGACGGCACATTGGGCTGGGATGCGGCACTCGCCAGGGATGCGGGTTGTGCGGCGGTTGGCTGGAATGCTGCTGACTGTGCTGCCGATGCAGATTCCTCGGAATCATTCATGATGGCATTGCTGGTATTGATTGCTTCGCTCATGGGAATCTCCTTCCGTGGAACGCGCCCGCGCGGCTCCCCGCGCCGGCGGCCGATGCGACTCTGCATCTGAAGCCATTATAGGTTGGTTACGGGAGGCGCGAGAAGGCCGCAGCTGACGCCACTCCGCTCGGTCTTCCACGAAGTACATAAGGTTCTGCCCTGAAATCGCAAGCCTTGTACACGTTCGTGAACAACGCATCCTGTTCACGAACGTGTACAAATACGGCGGCGAAGATCAAGGCCTCCGCTACTTCCCCAGGCTGCGAAGCAATGCGGAATGACGCTTGACTGCCTCCACCGTGCGGGTGATGATGCCGTTGCGATCGAATGCCGAGAGACGCTCGGCGGTCGCATCGAGCGAAGAGCCCAAGGCTGCGAGCGTCGTCTCGACGATCTGCTCGCCTTCCCCTTGTGGCAGCCCAAGCCGCGTCCCCTCCTTGGCAAGGGTCTCGGGGAACACCTGCTCCAGGTCGTACTTGCCGCCGATGCGCATCGGGAACTGGGGGCGCTCGCCGTCAGCCAGGAACGCGCCGATCGACAGCACGTCGTACATCGGCGCAAGGCGCACGGAATCGCCAGCGAGCATCAGCGAATAATTCTTCGCATGCGCGTCGGAATTGAGCAATGCGGCGTTGCACGTCAGCGCCCGCAGGAACGCCACCGCCACCGAATGGGCGCTCTCCAACGGCAGCTTCGTGGCGAACAGCCGCCCGATCTGGGCGATGCCCGGTCCACCGTCCTCGCGCTGGTACTTCTTCGACGGCTCCACGCTCATGGCCTGGCACAGGTCCTCCTGATGCAGGCGGCGGTACGTGCCGTCCGGCTGGCGCTGGCGGTCATAGCGCTCCGACACAACGGCGCGAATCGAGCCATCGGGCGAATCCCACAGTTCGCTGGAAGCGGCGGGCACGCCCGCGCCGGCAACAACCTGCTGGCAGAAATACTCCACGATGTCGGAATCGGGGAAGGCGCCCTCGTCCGCACGCTGGGGCTTGAAGATATGCGTCGTCGGCACGCCCGGCCGGGGCAACGCCCATCGACCATCCGCGGTTCGCGCCAAGCCGAGCTTTGGTTGGGCTCCCGCGAGACTCATGCGCTGGGTTTCCCGCGGCACCGCGCCGTTGTCATAGACATCGAGCGTCTCTCGGAGCCTCGCCGCCAGCTGCTGGTCGTCGAGAGGCTCGACCGCCGTGCGGTCGGCGAGCGCATCATCGGATGGCACGCCAGGCGGCAGCAGCTGCAAGGCCCCTGCCACGTCCCTGCCCACCTGCTCGAGCATGGCGAAGGGCGAGTTCACGGACACCTGGTATTTGCGCGCCAGGGATTCGAGCGCCAACGGATTGTCTGGCAGGAGGCCTTGCAAGAACGGCCTCACCTGCTTGTTGCCATAATGCGATCTCCCCGAAAGCGAGGGCAGGGGCATGGAAAGCGACAGCGGCGTAGCGCCGGGCAGCTCCAGGTATTCGGAATCGTAGTCGAATGCGAGCGGACCTCCTTCGGTCATGGTGACGTGACCCATGCGGGTGCCGTCCATGAAGACATTGAGTGTGCGATCAGGCATATTGGGCCTCCAGGCATAGGTCGAGGGCGTACAGCACCATGAGCACGCGACGGAAGTCGAACGCCATCTTGCCGACCTCCACCTGGGCGAGCCAGCTGCGCGAGACATGCGCTCGCTCGGCAAGCTGCTGTTGCGTAAGGCCCTTGCGCTCGCGGCCCCACGCGATGAGGAGCCCAAGGTCATACGGCGTGCGGATGCGCCAGTTGAGGCGCTCAGGCTCGGTGGTGGAGGCAGTGGCAGTGGTGGCCTTGGCTGCAGACGTGGTGGCGTCGGTAGCAGCGGGGTTTGCGGAAACGGAGACGGCGGCGGAAGCGGCCGAACCGACCGAGGATCGGTTGCCGAAATAGGCGGCGGGGTTTGCAGGTGGATTGACAGAACCGTAGTTCGCGAAGGTCACAAGAGCAGGGCCGGCTGGCTCGGCACCGCCGTCGTTACCGGCAGACTGGGGTCCATGTTGGGCAGGTTGCGCTTGACCAACGTGCTCTTCGTTCTGTGGATTGTCCCCTCGCCGCTTCTCATCTGGTTGCGTTGGTTTTCCCTTCGCACCTTCTGCTGAATCAACTGTTGCACGGCTGCTGCCTTTTGGGTTGTTTTCCATCAGCGCACCTCCTCAATCTTGCTGGTCTATTCTGTCGCGGGTCGCTCTTTGTGCCGCTTAATGGAAACTTTGTACACGAACGTGATCAAAACCTATTGTACACGTTCGTGTACAAAGCAGTGATAAATCCGCTCCACGAAATTCCACGCCGCAGCTGACCACTGTGTGAGCCACCTGCATCAGCCGTTCACGACCTCCATCACCTCCGGAGGCGTGTAACAGTCATCCGTCGTCTTCCTCGGCTTGAACTTGCCCACGAACTCCTCATACGACTCGCCCTGCGCCATTCAGACTCCCGGATACGCTAAAGCCCAAGGCTCACGGCCTCGGGCTGGGGTGAAACGCCGACATGCTGGCGGCAATATCGGTGGCGGCTGCTTGCTTAAATATTGGATGCTCAATCCTGCTGTGAAAGCGGGTACTCGTCACGAGGCTTGCCATAGAAAAGGCACCACTCTATCCAACGGCGTAGCTCGTTGTCGGAAACATTAGGCTGCGCGGCTTATTGAGGTCGAAAAACGGCCCGCCGAAATTCATCGCATAGGATGTCAACAATTCGCTGATTGACTTAGGATGTTCGCTGTCCTCGTTTTCGAAGTCATCGAAATTGCCGTCATAGAATGGCGCAAGAGCTGATGCCCTCATTGCCCTGCCTCCTTCAGCATCGTCTCGAACAGCGCGCTGGACTTCGGGAACCACTTGCGGACGGGTTCCAACGCCTGCGGCGTGGATATATGCGCCGCGAACATCTCCGCGAACGCCTCAGTAGCCAGCATACATCCGGACGAATCCCAATAGTTGGCCTGATCGTGCACCCACCCGTCGCGGATCTTGCCCCGCGCGGCACCGTTCATGATATCGGACACCACCGTGGAACCCGGTAGAAGCAACTACATCTCCCCTGGCGGTTCCATCTTGATGAATGTCTTGTCAAAATCACCTTCGTTCAGAACATAGCGATAGTGCTCGGCGACAGTGAGTGGCTCAGCTGAACAAAATCTACTGTCCGAAGGTGCGATCATTGAGGACATGGGAAGCTGGTACGAAAGAAAATCGCCTGGGAACACTACCGGCGAACCGGTTGCACGCCAGACAAGAGTATGGCAGCCGTTGACCTCAGCCCAGGCGAATTCATCCCTCGCATCAAGGTCGAGCCAAGAACTCGGCGCAGGTGTGTCGCTCATGAACACCGCCAGACGCTTGCCATATGGCGGGAGCTTTGCATTGCTCATTCCGTCCCGATTTTCAATAACGAGTTCCAAATGACACGGTTATAGTCTAGACCCAATACGTGGTTTTTGGAATGAAGACTGTGTCGACAACGAAAACGGCATGGAGCCGAACCTCTCCCCCGAGGGGAATAATCCAACGGCTCATGAGGACTTCCCGAAGCAATGAATGGTCTCTCCCTGACATTGATGCACGGTATCATATCCAGATTCTGGACTCGCACCATCGCGACATCCAATCTTCGCAGCCAGTCAACTCAGCATTGCGATCAGGATGAATGACGGCGAAACTTGCAGGTTAGCATAGCCACGTCTGGGCTTCCCTCCCCGAAGTCTCTCGTGATTGGGACTGCGAGAATCCGCTTGTTCGCTACTATGGCGGCACATGAAGAATGACACACATGACACGGGCAGTTCGGGAGCAGAGGACCAGAATCGGAAGCCCATACATCAAGGGAACACGACAAGCGCCCCGGATGCTACCGGAATAATGGCGGCATCGAGGGCGCTTGCCTGAATTGGCATCCTCGCTTCCGAGAGGATGCATTCTCCGAGCTCAAAAGTCCAGCGAAGTCAACTCGAATGTTACCCACCAAAGATCGTGTCCCATTTGTTAGTGTATGAAGGGGTCACCTTGTCTGTGCTGCCATGGCGATGCCGCGGTCCCCTTGTGACGGGATGTCAGTCCTCGCCTTTGTCCTTCTCAAGGCCGAGCGCGTCGAACGCGGCCCTGGCGCGGGACCTGGCCGCGGCGAGCTCGCTGCCGGTGGGCGTGTGCGCGGCGGGCACACCCCACGCGCACCCCATGTAGGACGCGACTGATGCCGGTCACTGCCTGGGTTACGACGGTGGTGATTTCAATCCACGCGCCCCGCGTAGGGCGCGACCTACCGCGCTCTGGGACTGACCCGACGCCGCCGCATTTCAATCCACGCGCCACGCTTGGGGCGCGACCCACGTCCATGCCCAGACGCTCCACAGCGCGAGCATTTCAATCCACGCGCCCACGCGGGGCGCGACCCCATG
>JAQXZM010000139.1 GCA_029227215.1 Bifidobacteriaceae bacterium
CGCCACCGACCGGGGTATCGTCCACCGAATGGTGCACGTCATGGGTCCAGTCGCGCAGATTGTGGGCGCGCACCTCCACGAGGCCCTTGCTTTGCGCCTTGCCCAGCAGGCTCAGGTCCAGCACCTGGAAGTATTCGGGAAACACGGAGACGATATCGATAAGCACGGTTTCACTCTACGGATTGCCCTCGAATTGGCACGCGGACCGGCTCCACCGCACGGCTCATGCCGCGTCCGCCTGGGTGGTGCGCATGAAGTCCACCACGGCGCCGGCGAGCTCCACGTTGCCGGCCAGCTGCGGATCCGCCTCGAGCAACGCCTCCGCGTCGGTGCGCGCCTGCTCGATCACGTCGGCGTCCGTCACCACGCGCAGCAGGCGCAGGGAGCTGCGCTTGCCGGATTGCACGTCGCCGAGCACGTCACCGGCGCCGCGCAGTTCCAGATCGGCGCGGGCGATCTGCGCGCCGTCGGTGGACTTGCGGATCACCTCGAGGCGCTGGGCACCCAGCGACCCCGGTTCGGCGCGGGTGATGAAGAACGCCCAGCTGCGCGTGCCGCCACGGCCCACACGCCCGCGCAGCTGGTGCAGCTGGCTCAGGCCGTAATGCTCGGCGTCGAAAATCACGATGTTGCTCGCCTGCGGCACGTCCACGCCTACCTCGATCACGGTAGTGGCGACGAGTACCTGCACGGCGCCGGAGGCGAAGCGTTCCATCACGTCGCGTTTCGTCGCGTCGTCATCGCGACCGGTAAGGGTGGCGAACGTCACGCCGCGGAATTGTGGCAAGGCTTCCAAGCGCTGGCTCATCTGCTCCACGGAGTGCAGCGGTTGCGCGGGCTGCGTATCATCCGGTACGCCGTCGCCGTCCAAATCCGCCTCGGGCACCACGGGCGCCGCGTCATAGCCTTCGTCGAAGGAGTTCGCATCGTCCTCGTCAATGCGCGCGCACACGATGTAGGCGCGCTCCCCTGCGTCGATGCGGTGCCGGATGTGCACGAACATCTGGCCCATCGTGGGATTGTCGGCCTCGTTGATCACCACGGATGTGATGGGCTTGCGGCCTCCCGGCAGCTCGGTGAGCCACGAGATGTCGAGGTTGCCGAACCACGTCATCGCCGCGGTGCGCGGAATCGGCGTGGCGGTCATCACGAGCATGTGGGGCGTGGGGCCGTCGCCTTCGAGCAACGTCTGGCGTTGCTCCACGCCGAAGCGGTGTTGCTCGTCGATGACGACGAGCGCGAGGTTCGGCGCCTGGAATGTCTTGGAGAACGCCGCGTGCGTGGCGACGACGAGGCATGGCGCGCCGCTCGCCGCCGCGGCAAGCGACTTGCGCCTCTGCGCGAGCTTCATGCCACCGGTGAGCAGCACGACAGGGATGTCGTCGGCACCCGGCACTTTCGCCAGCATGCGCTGCAATCCTTCGAAATGCTGCTCGGCAAGCACCTGGGTGGGCGCCACGAGCACCGCCTGCTTCCCGGCACCCACGGCGCGCAGCATCGCGGCGAGCGCCACCACGGTCTTGCCGGAGCCGACTTCGCCTTGCAACAGCCGCTGCATCGGCCACGGCCGGGTCATGTCGGCATCGATGTCGGCGATCACGTCCTTCTGCCCCTGTGTGAGCTCGAACGGCAGGGATTTGATGAACGCTGTCTCCAAATCGTCGCCAACCGCATCGTCACCGCCAGCCGGCTCGCACACGAACGCTTGGCTCTTCCGGGCATCGGCGCGTTCGCGCAGCAACGAGACCTGCGAGACAAGCGCCTCCTCATAGCGCAGCGTATCGATGCCATGCTGGAATTCATCGGTGCTCGACGGGTTGTGGATGGCGCAGAATGCCTCGGCGCGGTGGAGCAGGCCATGCCCGGAGCGCAGACCTTCGCTGATCACGTCCGGGATGATGGAGGCCAGATTCGCGGGATTGATTGTCGCAGGCTCCGGCGGGGCGAGCGTCGGCTCGGCGGATGGTTTACGTTCCGTGGATGGCTTGCTGGCAGCCGATTGCCTGGCAGATTTCGGCGAAGGTGCGGATTGCCCCGCTGACGCGGCCTGATCAGCCGTCGCCACGCTATCCTGAGCCGCATCTCCGCGCTCCGCGCCGCCCTGCACATCCAGCAGATGCAGCACGCCAAGAATCGCATCGTGAATGTGTTCGGACGAAATGCGCGAGCTCGCATGGTACACGGGCTGGGGCCGGGCGACGCGCTGCAGCGCCTCCCGCACGCTCGCGGCATCCGCCTTCGTGTCGAACGCCATCGCGCTCATGGCATCCTGCGGCGCGATGACCATGACGGCGGGGTGCGTGAACTGCAAGCGATCGTTGTA
>JAQXZM010000140.1 GCA_029227215.1 Bifidobacteriaceae bacterium
ACCGAGACCGACGCGCAGGAGATCATCGACAACATCGTCATGAAGCTGCGCATCGTGCGCTTCCTGCGCACCAAGGACTACGACAAGATCTTCTCCGGCGACCCGTACTGGGCCACCTGGTCCGACGCCGGCTTCGGCGACGACGGCCGCTGCATGGTCACCAAGACCTCGTTCCGCCTGCTCAACACGCTCACCCTCGAGCACCTGGGACCGGGCCCCGAGCCGAACATCACGATCTTCTGGGATCCCAAGCTGCCCGAAGGCTACAAGCGCTTCTGCGCCAAGATCTCCATCGACACCTCCGCCATCCAGTACGAGTCCGACAAGCAGATCCGCAGCCACTGGGGCGACGACGCCGCCATCGCCTGCTGCGTCTCCCCGATGCGCGTGGGCAAGCAGATGCAGTTCTTCGCCGCCCGCGTCAACTCCGCCAAGGCGCTGCTGTACGCCATCAACGGCGGTATCGACGAGATGACCGGCCTGCGCGTCATCGACGAGGGCTACATCGACCCGATCAAGCCCAAGGCGGACGGCACCCTCGACTACGAGGAGGTCAAGGCCAACTACGAGAAGGCCCTCGAATGGCTGTCCGAGACCTACGTCGAGGCGCTCAACATCATCCATTACATGCACGATAAGTACGCCTACGAGTCCATCGAGATGGCGCTGCACGACAAGGAGGTCTACCGCACCCTCGGCTGCGGCATGTCCGGCCTGTCCATCGCCGCCGACTCGCTCTCCGCCATCAAGTACGCCAAGGTGTACCCGATCTACAACAAGGACGCCAAGGGCACCGACGAGTACTGCGAGAACGGCCCGGACGACCTCATCGTGGGCTACAAGACCGTGGGCGACTACCCGATCTACGGCAACGACGACGACCGCGCCGATGACATCGCCAAGTGGGTCGTCTCCACCGTCATGGGCCAGGTGCGCCGCCTGCCTGTGTACCGCGGCGCCGTGCCGACCCAGTCCATCCTCACCATCACGTCGAACGTCGAGTACGGCAAGAACACCGGCTCCTTCCCGTCCGGCCACCACAAGGGCACCCCGTACGCACCGGGCGCCAACCCGGAGAACGGCCGCGACACGCACGGCATGCTCCCCTCGATGTTCTCGGTGGGCAAGATCGACTACAACGACGCGCTCGACGGCATCTCGCTGACGAACACGATCACCCCGGAGGGTCTGGGCCGCGATGAGGAGGACCGCATCACGAACCTCGTGGGCATCCTCGACTCCGGCAACGGCCACGGCCTGTACCACGCGAACATCAACGTGCTTCGCAAGGAGCAGCTCGAGGACGCGATGAACCACCCGGAGAAGTACCCGCACCTGACCGTGCGCGTCTCCGGCTACGCGGTCAACTTCGTGCGCCTGACCAAGGAACAGCAGCTCGACGTGATCTCCCGCACCTTCCACAAGGGCGCGGTCACGGACTGACGTCGCTGCACACCCATCCCGCGGGGCCGGCTGGACTGAGTTCCTGCCGGCCCCGCGGCCGTTTTCGCGCCACCGCACCCAAGTGCGCCCGATGGCGCATCGCGAAAGGAGACACCGATGTCACAGTTCCGCACCACGACGCCGCACATGCTGCGCGCCGACAAGGAATACCAACGCCAGACCCTCATGGGAGGGCTCTCCGGCTTCGAATCGCCGGTGGGGCTCGACCGGCGCGACCGCATCGAGGCGCTGCGCACCGGGGACCTGGGCTTCGTGCACTCCTGGGACCTCAACACCTCCGTGGACGGCCCGGGCACGCGCATGACGGTGTTCATGAGCGGCTGCCCGCTGCGCTGCCAGTACTGCCAGAACCCCGACACCTGGAAGATGCGCGACGGCAAGCCCGTGTACTTCGACGCGATGATGAAGAAGATCGAACGCTACTCCGACGTGTTCCAATACACCGGGGGAGGCATCACGTTCTCCGGAGGCGAATCGATGATGCAGCCGGCGTTCGTCTCCCGCGTGTTCCACGCATCCAAGCAGATGGGCGTGCACACCTGCCTCGACACCTCCGGGTTCCTGGGCGCCACATGGACCGACGAGCAGGTCAAGGACATCGACCTGTGCCTGCTCGACGTCAAGAGCGGCGACGAGGCCACCTACCACACGGTCACCGGCGGAGCCCTGCAGCCCACCATCGACTTCGGCCACCGGCTCGACCGGCTCGGCGTGCGCATCTGGGTGCGTTTCGTGCTCGTGCCGGGGCTCACCGATAGCGAAAGCAATGTGGAGAACGTCGCCTCGATCTGCGACGGGTTCGCCGGTGCGATCGACCACATCGACGTGCTGCCGTTCCACCAGCTGGGTCGGCCCAAGTGGCACGCGCTGCGCTACGACTACCCGTTGGAGAACGCCAAGGGCCCCAGCGAGGCGCTGCTCGAAAGGGTGCGCGGCCAGTTCCGTGACCACGGGTTCGAAGTATTCTGACATCCCGCGCACGCCGGAGCGCACACCCCGCATGCGACGTTCGGGCACATCGGTATACTTCACAACCGATTGCGGCCGCACGCCGCATGCGGCGCGCCGCGCCCGATCCATCCCGTCGGGCCAGACCGCGCCCCCGCCACCGCCCGCCACCGCCCGCCGGATCCGGCCGGTGGCGCCCCCACCCAGCCAGCGAAAGAAGGCATCTGCCAAGCCATGACATCCCAAGAACCCGTGCTGCTCAAGGAACCGCGAGGCGGTGTGCCGGACGTCATCGACACCCCGGACCAGTTCTACGACATGGTGGACCGGTTCGACCAAGCGGACGGGCCGATCGCCGCCGACGCGGAGAGGGCGTCGGGCTACCGCTACGGGCAGCAGGACTGGCTCGTGCAATTCAAGCGCACCGGCGCGGGCATCGCGCTCGTGGACCCGGTGGCGCTCGCCGAGCAAGGCGTGAGCTGGCAGCCGTTCAACGACGCGGTGGGCGACGCCCCATGGATCATCCACGACTCCTTGCAGGACCTCCCCGGGTTCGTGCAGATCGGCATGACGCCGCGCTCGCTGTTCGACACCGAGATGGCGGCGCGCCTGCTGGGCTGCCAGCGCTTCGGCCTCGCCGCCTGCACCGAACGGTTCCTCGGCCTCACGCTCGCCAAGGAGCATTCCGCCGCGGACTGGTCGTACCGCCCCCTGGCACGCGACCTGCGCGACTACGCCGCCCTCGACGTCGAGGTGCTCATCGAACTGCGCGCACGCATGCTCGAACAGATCAAGGCGCAGGGCAAGATGGAATGGGCGCGCGAGGAATTCGACTACCTTCTCGCCACCGGCACCGCGCCCAAGCCCGAGCAGCCCGAGCCCTGGCGCCACACAAGCTACATCTCCCGCCTCAAGCATGACCGCCGCGGCCTCGCCATCGTGCGCGAGCTGTGGGAGGAACGCGACCGGCAGGCGCGCGAGCTCGACATCGCGCCCTCGCTGCTGCTGCCCGATTCGGCGATCATCAAGGCCGCCACCGCCAAGCCGCGCAACAACCGCCAGTTCGCCTCCATCCGCGTGCTCAACGAACGCGTGCGCATGCACGTGGGCGACGAACGCGACAAGATGTTCGAACGCTACGCGCCCCTGCAGCGCAAGGTGAAGCCCTCGGTGTGGAAGGACGCGATCCTGCGCGCCCTGGCGCTGCCCGCCTCGCAGCTGCCGGCGGTGAACCGCGAAGGGCAGGAGGGCGGCGAAGGCGGCAAGGCGCCGCGCTCGCTCGCCTACTGGCGCAAGCACCACCCCGACCGTTTCGCACTGCTCGAGAAGGAACGCGCCCGGCTCAACCAGATCGGGCAGGACACGAACACCCCGGCGGATGTGCTGCTGCGGCCGCAGATCGTGCGCAACCTGTGCTGGCAGGCGGGGGAGGGCGTGGACCTGACCACCGCCGAGCTCGTGGAGGAGTTCCTCCTCAGGCAGGGCGCCAGGCACTGGCAGGCGCACCTGCTGGGCGCCGCCCTCGCACAGCAGGTGCGGCAAGCCGTCCGCGAGTAGCGGTACTATGAAACGGTTGCCTTTAGGGGCTAGACCATCACTATCGAATTGGAGCGCAGAGTGAAAATCAGCGTGAGGAACCTCGAGCCGACCAAGGTCAGGCTCACCATCACCGTGGATAACGACGAGCTGAAGCCGTATCTTGACAAAGCTCGCACCGACATCGCCAAGCAGGTCAACATCCCCGGATTCCGCAAGGGCCACGTGCCCGGCAAGCTCGTCGAGCAGCGTTTCGGTTTCGGTGCCATCGCCGGCGAGGCCGTGCAGGATGCCGTCCCTGAGTTCTACGACAAGGCTGTGCAGGAGAAGGATCTGCGCCCGATGGACCAGCCCAAGCTCGATGTCAAGGACATCCCGGATGCCGAGGATTCCGACACGAAGCTGAAGTTCACCGCCGAGGTCGAGGTGCGCCCGAAGTTCGACCTGCCCGAGCTCTCCGGCCTCACGATCGAGATCCCGGCAGCCGAGGTCACCGACGACGACGTGAACCAGCGCCTCGAGAGCCTGCGCAAGTCCTATGCCACGCTCGCCAGCGTCGACCGCCCCGCCGCCAAGGGCGACTTCACCAACATCGACCTGACCGCCCGCATCGACGACGAGGTCGTCGACTCCCAGGAGGGCGTGAGCTACCAGCTCGGCTCCGGCACGATGCTCGACGGCATGGACGAGGCCCTCGAAGGCCTGTCCGCCGGCGAGGAGACCACGTTCGAAGGCACGCTCGAGGCCGGCGAACACGAAGGCGAGAAGGCGCAGATCACCGTCAAGGTCAACAGCGTCAAGGAAGAGCAGCTTCCGGAGCTCAACGACGAATTCGCCACCGAGGCGTCCGAGTACGACACCCTCGACGAGTTCAAGGAGCAGCTGCGCAAGGACAGCGCCGAGGTCGCCGAGGCCCGCCAGGCCACAGAGGCCCGCGACGCGTTCCTTGCCAAGCTCGAGGGCGACATCGAGATCGCAGTGCCGAAGGGCCTCAAGGAGAAGCTCACCGAGCAGAACCTCGGCTCCATCGTCGCCGACCCGAAGAAGGCCACCAAGGAGCAGAAACAGCAGGCCGAGGAACAGGCCGAGAAGCAGCTGCGCGACCAGATCC
>JAQXZM010000141.1 GCA_029227215.1 Bifidobacteriaceae bacterium
ACAGCGATGTCTGCTAGCAAACCAATTCATAAGGAGAGCCATTTTGGCAACCAAGATTCGTCTGCAGCGTTTCGGCAAGAAGTTCTACGCGTTCTACCGCGTTGTGGTGATTGATTCCCGCAAGCAGCGCGACGGCCGTGCCATCGAAACGATCGGCACCTACGACCCGAACACGCAGCCTTCCACGATCAAGATCAATTCCGAGCGCGCGCAGTACTGGCTTGGCGTCGGCGCCCAGCCGACCGAAGCCGTCTTCAAGCTGCTCAACATCACCGGTGACTGGCAGAAGTTCAAGGGCCTGCCCGGTGCTGAAGGCACGCTGAAGACCGTGGAGGACGGCCCGGATGCCGCTGCTCGCGTCCAGGCGGAAGAGGACAAGGCCCAGAAGCTCAAGGCCGCCAAGGCCGAAGCCAAGGCCAAGGCTGACGCAGAGGCTGCTGCCGCTGCCGAGGCCGCCGAAGCCGACAAGGCCGAGGAAGCCCCCGCTGAGGAAGCTGAAGAGAAGGCTGAGTAACCATGCTTGCTGAAGCTGTGGAACATCTGATTCGCAACATCGTGGACTTCCCCGACGACGTGTCGGTCAAGTCTTACGAAAACAGCCGCGGGGAGCTCCTCCGCGTGCGCGTGAATCCTGAAGACATCGGCCGTGTGATCGGTCGTGGCGGCCGCACCGCGAATTCCATTCGCACCGTGGCCCAAGCGCTGTCGGATCACAGGGTGCGCGTCGACATCATGGATGTCCGCCGCTAAGGCACGCACGGAAGCCAACGCTTCTACCTACTTTTCAAGGGACTCCGGTTCGCCGGAGTCCCTTTTGTTTTTGCCGGTTAATACCGACCGGGCTCCCCGCCCAACTTGGGGTCTCGGTAGACTTGCGTGTATGACGAATTCAAATTCTTCCAGCACTTCCCAGACCGCGGAGCCGGATCTGTTGCGCGTGTGCCGCATTGGGCGCGCGCAGGGGCTCAAGGGCGAAGTGAACGTGACCGTGTTCACCGACGATCCCGAGCGCCGCTTCGCGCCGGGCAGCGTGCTGCGCACCAAGGACGGGCGCACATTCACCGTCGAGCGCTCCCGCAAGTTCCGCGAGCGCTGGATTGTGCTGTTCGACGGCGTGGCCGACCGCAATGCTTCCGAAGCGCTCAATGGCACAGAGCTCTACTGCGAGCCGGATTCCGAGGAGGAGATGGAGGAGGAAGACGCCTTCTACCCCGATGATTTGATCGACTTGGATGTGCTCGTAGGCGAGGATGCCGCGACAGCGCAGAAAATCGGCACGGTGAGCGATGTGCTCGACTCCCCCGCTCAGTTCCTGCTGGAAGTGCGCAAGGATGCCGACGGCACCGCCGCCCTTGTGCCGTTCGTCGAGCAGATCGTGCCCGAGGTGGACCTGGACGAAGGCTATGTGCGGCTCACGCCACCCGATGGACTACTGTAAAGGGCTGCTGTAAGCGCATGCCTACAGCAGCCCTTCATCCATCTCAGCCGGTCTGAGCCAATCCCAGCCGATTTCAGTCGGTCTCAGTCGGTGAAGCCCTGCTTCACCTCGTGGCCGTGCAGCGCCTTCTTCAACGGCGCGTCACTCGTGGCGCCCTTGGCGATCTGGTCAGTGAAGCCGGCGACCGGCTTGGACGTGTCGCGCAGATCGCAATACTGATGCACGGTCTGGTCGAAGTCCGCAAATTGCGCGAGGATGTCTGGGTTGTCGCCATCCGCTGGGTATGCGTTGTCGAAGAACTGCAGCGCGCGCGGCATACGCGGCTTGAGCTGCGGATGCTGTGCCGGGTGCCCAAGGGCAAGCCCCAGTACCGGGAACGTATGCTCAGGCAAGTGCAGTAATTCGATGAGCTCGTCCATGTCGTTGAGCAGCGACCCCAGAATCACGCCGCCCAGTCCCAGCGATTCCGCGGCGGTCTCCATTGCGTGCAGCGCCAGCACGGCATCGTTCTGCGCCTGGCCTAGCATGAAGCTCGTGCCATAGGTGATCTTGTTCTCCGGCACGCCCTTTGCCTCGGCGATGCGGTAGTTGCGGTGCTGGTCGGCGACGAACACATACAGCAGCGGGGCCGTCGCCACATACGGTTGGTGCGCCACCTCAGCAAGCTTGTGCTTGAGGTCGGTGTCGGTCACGCGGATGGCGGACCATGCGTTGTGGAACTGTGAGGTGGCGGCACGCTGCGCTGCCGCCTCGATGGCGTCGATGTCCTCGGCGCTCACCGGTTCGTCAGTATACGCGCGGATGCTGCGGCGGTTGAGCAGCACATCCAGCGTGCTGTTGCGCGATGCAATCGCATCATGCGTGTGCGATGCCGCTTGTTGTGCGGGCCGCTGTGCGGCTTCGTTCTTATCGGTGTTATCGGTGTTGTTCACAATGCTCACGCATCATTCCTATCAAATGAATTCGCACTCGCGCTACCCGATTTCACACGGGGCTTATTCCACCCATCCGCAACGAGTGTCACACAATTGAATCCTCAAAATGCGCAAATGACGCCTACGCCGTGTGGGTTGGGACGGGGCAGACGGAGTCACGGGCGATGTAATGGGTGGCGATGAGCGTAGTCGCGGGGACGGTTGCGGGAGCCACGGAATCCGCCGCGGGATTGGGACGGTTGCCTTTCGCGCTCTGCTTCGGCTCTTCGATGAGCGTGAGCATTTCGGTCGCAGCGGTCTCGCCCATGACGGCGACTTGCTGGGAAATGACGCTGATGCGCGGGCGATAGACGGAGAACGTCTGCACCTCATCGAAGGAGACGATCGACATGTCGCGCCCAGGCTCGATGCCGCTGCTCGCCAGGTATGGCAGCGTGCGCACGGCGGTGGGCGAATGGCCGAAGACAAGCGCCGTGGCGCCGAAATCGAGGGCGTCCTGCACGGCGAGGCCCGGCAACTCCGCGGCGCTGGTGGCGGGGCGCACGAGGATGTTGCCCTCGCCGAACAGCGGCGCGGCAAGGGCGCGGAACACATCGCAGCGATGCTCGAGCGTGGGCGAAAGCGCCGTGGGCCCGGCGATGAACGCGACCTTCGTGTGGCCATGGTCGAGAATGTCGTGGAGCGCTTCGCGCAGACCCAGCTCCGGGTCCGCCATGACGCGCGGCACTTGGGGGAAACCGTCGATGCTGCGGTCGGCAAATACAAGCGGCACATCGTTTTCCAACACGGCGGTGAGCCCGGGCGTGCCATGCGCGGTGGGCACGCAGATGATGCCGTCGATACGCTGGGTGAGCAAGGTGCGCAGGAAAGCGTCCTGCCGCTCGTCGCTGTCGAACGATGCGCCGATGAGCGTGGCGTAGCCGCGCTGCCACAGGGTGTCTTGCACGGCGGAGACGAGGGACGCGAAGAAATCGTTGCGGATCTGCGGCACCACCAGGCCAATGGTGTGGGATTGGGAGGAACGCATCGCGCGGGCGCGGGAATCTGGGATGTAGCCCAGTTGCGCCACGGCGGCCTCCACCTTGCGGTGCGTTTCGGGCGAGAGTCTGCCCTTGCCGTTGAGCACCTGCGACACTGCGGAGACCGACACGCCTGCGGCGCGGGCGACATCGCGAATCGTCACTCTCTTGGCCATGCGCCCACCTCCTGTCGCACTGTTTCCCGGCTATACCCGGTTGTTTGCCGTCTGATTCCGCCATGATGCTCTGCAGCATCATCGGGTCATGCGCAAAACATTCCCGCAACGGCACGGCATATGCTAAGCGGTTGCCATTGCGGTTCTGTAACGTTATATCACCTAGCCTACATGAACGCCTGTGCAATGCAAGGTGAATGGAGGGCGTTGTCGCCGCAGAGATTCGGCGGAGGCGTTTTCGCGATGGCAAGGGCGATGGCAGCAGCGGCAGGAGCAGCAGTGGCAGGAGCGCGGCATCGGCAGCAGCGGCGATGGCGAGGTCTACGGTGCCATCACACGGCCGCATGGTGTGGCACCGTGCGCCATCCTCGCCCGTCATCCGCGTACAGCGCCCGCATGTGCCGCCTTCATGTGGCGCCGTGCGGCATAATGGAGGCATGCGCATCATCTCAGGTCGTTTCAAGGGTCTCGAAATCGCGGCACCGCACACCGGCACGCGCCCCACCACGGACCGCACGAAGGAAGCCATCTTCTCGCATTGGGAATCGTGGGGGCTGCTGGATAGCACCCGCGTGCTCGACCTGTTCGCCGGCACCGGCGCCCTGGGGTTCGAGGCGCTGAGCCGCGGCGCCAGCGCACTCGTCAGCGTGGAGGCGGCGGGGCCGGCAGCGGCGTCCATCGGCAAGACATTGCAGGCCATGAAGCGTTCCAAGGCGTGGGACGGCTCGTGCACGGCGCGCGTGGTGCGCGGCAAGGCGGAGAAATTCGTTGCCGCATACCGGCAGGGCGGCGAGGCGTTCGATGTGGTGTTCATCGACCCACCGTATGCCTATGAGACCACGGACTGCGAGGCTCTGCTCACCGCGCTCGTGGAGCATGGCATGGTGGCGGCCGATGGCGAGATCGTGTTGGAACGTTCCGGCCGCTCGCAGACGGCTGCCGCGCCCACCGGCTGGGTGGTGTCGAACAGCAAGAAGTATGGCGAAACGACGGTGTTCTACATCGATCGCGATGGCAGCGATGGCAGCGATGACGGCAATGACAACAGCGATGGCGACTCCGCGGAATCCAGCACCGCTGATGATGCTAACGACGCGGCGAATGCCGCCGTTGCTGCCGTTGCACAGGATTCCGCGGATGCAGAAGATGCACAGGATTCCGCGCATACAGCGGACTGAGCACAAGCCTTTTAATTCTGCAGCTTGCGCGGATTGCGCCCGCTCACTTCCCAGCCCAGTGCGATGAGCGTCTTGCGATCGGCCTTGCTCAGGGCAGTGCAATCCAGTTTCTCGATAAGGTCAGGGCGGATGTCCGCCGTGCGGGCAAGCGCCTGGTCACGGCGATAGCGGTCCACCTTGCCGTGGTCGCCGCTCGTGAGCACGGCGGGCACCGTGATGCCGCGCCATGTGGTGGGGCGCGTGTATTGCAGGTGTTCGAGCAACGCGTTGCTGCCCGTGTAGGATTCCTCGACGATGGAATCCGGATTGCCCATGAACCCCGGAATGAGGCGGGTGATTGCCTCGAGCATCACGGAGACCGCCACTTCCCCGCCATTGAGCACGTAATCGCCGATTGAATATTCGCGCACATCCACGCCGCGCGCCTTGTAATAGCGCGGCACGCGGGCATCGTACCCCTCGTAGCGGCCGCAGCCGAACACGAGGCGCTGCGCGTGGCTCAGCTGCGTGGCGTCGCGCTGGGTGAACAGGGGCGCGGAGGGATTGGGGAAGATGAGCACGGTATCTGGCACAGTATCGGGAGTGTAGTGTGCGGTATCGGGGGTTGATTGGTTATCCGATACCGTCGCTTGATCATCCGATACCGCCAACCGGCCTTCTGGTACCGTCGCATCACCATCCGATACCGCAGACTCCACGGAGCCTGTTGGCTCTTCTGATGCCGCGGACTCCACCGGCTCGTCCCACAACTCCGCCGTGGGATCGACCTGCGGCATGTCGTGCGGTTCCAATCCCAGCAATTCATCGAGGCATTCGGCCCACACGGCGGGCTTCATCACCATGCCGGCGCCACCACCCACCGGGGTGTCATCCACCGAATGATGCACATCGTGGGTCCAATCACGCAGATTATGGGCGCGCACTTCCACGAGTCCTTTGCTCTGCGCCTTGCCCAACAGGCTCAAGTCAAGCACAGAGAAATACTCGGGAAACACGGAGACGATATCGATAAGCACGCTTCAACTGTACGGATTGCCCTCGAATTGCGCCGCACCGCCCATAGCGCCCAGGTCGGAGCCGCACGGAGAGATGCACACGAAAAACCACGCTCCAAGACACACCCGCGACGATACGCCCGCGAAAGAAGCACCACTGCGAACTACTGCGAACTATGCCGCGTCCGCCTGTGTGCTGCGCATGAAGTCCACCACCGCACCGGCAAGCTCCACATTGCCCGTGAGCTGTGGGTCAGATTCCAGCAGCTTCTCGGCATCCGCGCGCGCCT
>JAQXZM010000142.1 GCA_029227215.1 Bifidobacteriaceae bacterium
CGACGAGGAGGGCGAACCCGTGCATTACGAGGGCGAGCCGGAAATCATGGTGGACGGCAAGTCCAGGGAGGCGACGCTCATGGTGCCGCAGAACGAGCCGGAGGAATCCGCCGCCAAGCGCGAAGCCAAGCCGCACGTGCCCACGCATAACGAGGATGGCGTCGCCCTCGACGATGACGTGAACCTCGCCATCAAGGAGTGGTTCAAGGAGAACGGCTGGGACGGCGACCCCGAGCCGGACGACCAGGCCGACCCATGGCCTGGCACGCTCTGAGGAAAGCGGTTCCCCGCACCAGGAGCCACTTTCTCCCTTCTTGGTAACCATCTGGGATGGCGCTCCGCGCAGTGATTCCGCTGATGGCGATCAGCGGAGGGAATAGCCACGCGAATCACGCTCTGGGCGTGGTCTCGCACGTATGATGGTCGTGTTGGCGCGTCGCAGCGCTGGCACGACCATCAGCTTCATCTATGGAGACACCGGATATATCGCGTATCCGCGTGTCGCGAACGTACAGGCGGCGCAGGAAACCGCCGACCAGGAAAGGACACAGACTTATGGCAGATTCCATCACCGTGACGGGCAACCTCACCGCCGACCCCCAGGTGCAGACGACGCCGTCGCAGAAGCAGTACCTGAAGTTCTCGCTTGCGAACACGCCGCGGCGTTTCGACGCGACGCAACGCCAGTGGGTGGATGCGGGCGAGACCGTGTACGTGGACTGCATCGCGTGGGACACCCTTGCCGCGCATATCGCCGCGAGCGCCCGCAAGGGCACGCGACTCATCGTCACGGGCACGCTGACGGCGGACTCGTGGACCGGCAAGGATGGCAAGAAGCGCACCAAGCTGCAGGTGAGGGTGGACGACGCGGGCGTGAGCGTGCGCCGCGCCGCCGTGACCCAGCAGCTGGATTCGCCACGCCAGCAGGCCTGGGCAGCGCGGGCAGCCCAAGGTGTCTCGGGAGCTCAAGCCACCCAGGGATACGCCGCGCAGAATTCCCAGGGTGCGCAGACCTTTACGAGCCCTGGATATGGCGCGACCTACCAGCAGATGCCGGACCAGCAGGCGCAGCGCCAGCAGAACGCCTACCGGCAGGACCCTTACGCGGCGGACCCCTACCAGCAGGGCGGGGAGGACGACGATCCGTTCGCCCAGCCGGCGGGCTTCTAAGGCCATTCCAGGCGCGGGTCGGTCTGCACGTGGCTGCCCCGCGCCTTTCCATGCCTCCGTGCAGGCTGGTAGGCTCGGAATGGCAAGCAAAGGTGACATGGATGGCCGCGGCACGAAGGATGGCGGCATGAGAAGGACGGCGGCATGAGCGACGGTGGAACGAACGATGGCAACATGGGCGGCAACATGGGCGACGGTGCGCGCGAGGAGCGAGATCTGAACGAGGCGGCGCCAGGCTCCATGGGGCCGTACCTGCCCAAGCCGGGGGAGAGACTGAGCGACGACAAGATCTTCGATCGGTTCATGCAATGGGCGGTCGACGTCAAGGGCGTCGAGCCGTGGGAGCACCAGCAGGAGGCGGTGCTCGACATGATCGCCGGCGACCATGTGTTCGTGAGCACCCCCACCGGGTCGGGCAAGTCCCTCATCGCGCTGGGACTGCACTTCCTGTGCATGTGCCAGGGGCGCACCTCGTACTACACCGCGCCCATCAAGGCGCTCGTCAACGAGAAGTTCTTCGACCTCATGGCGGTGTTCGGCGCTCGCAACGTGGGCATGATCACCGGCGACAGCTCCATCAACCCGGAGGCCCCGATCATCTGCTGCACCGCCGAGATCGTGGCGAACAAGGCCCTCGCACAGGGCGAAGGCGCGCACATCGGCGCCGTGGCGATGGACGAGTTCCACTACTACGGCGACCCCGACCGCGGGTGGGCGTGGCAGGTGCCGTTGCTCACGCTGCCGGGCACGCAGTTCCTGCTCATGAGCGCCACGATGGGCGACGTGACGCAGATCGCCGACTCCCTGGAGGAACGCACCGGGCGTGCCGCCGACATCATCGACAACGCGCCGCGCCCCGTGCCGCTCGCCTACGAGTACGTCGACACGCCGGTCTCCCAGACCGTCGCCGACCAGATTGCCAAGGGCAACGCGCCGGTGTACATCGTTCATTTCTCGCAGGACGCCGCATTGCAGACCGCTCAGAACCTCAGCTCCGCGGGTGTCACGACCCGCGAGCAGCGCGACGCGATCAAGGAGGCGATGGCAGGCACGAAGTTCACCACCGCGTTCGGCAAGATCCTCCACCGCCTGCTGCTCACCGGAGTGGGCGTGCACCATGCCGGCATGCTGCCGCGCTACCGCCGCCTCGTCGAGCAGCTCGCCCAACGCGGCCTGCTGCCCGTCATCTGCGGCACCGACACGCTCGGCGTGGGCATCAACGTGCCCATCCACACCGTGGTGCTCACCGCGCTGTCGAAATACGACGGCCAGCGCATGCGGCGCCTCAAGGCCCGCGAGTTCCACCAGATCGCCGGCCGCGCCGGCAGGTCAGGCTTCGACACGGAGGGCCTTGTGGTGTGTGAGGCGCCCGAATACGAGATCGAGAACGCCAAGGCGCTCGCGAAGGCGGGCAACGATCCCAAGAAGCTCAAGAAGATCAAGCGCAAGAAGCCGCCGGAGAACTTCGTCAACTGGAGCAAGGAGTCGTTCGACCGCCTCGTGCAGGCACCGCCTGAGACGCTCGTGCCGCATCTGCGCATCACCCACTCCATGGTGCTCGCCGAGGTCTCGCAGGGCGGCGATGCGTGGCATCGCGTGCGCCAGCTCATCGAGGACTCCGCTCAGCCGGCGGAAGACAAGGAACGCCTGCGCGAGCGCGCCGCCCAGATCTTCCAGACCCTCATGGACACTGGCGTGGTGGAGAAGTGGGAGCTTGACGACGGCACGATGGACTACACGACCACCGTGGACCTGCCGCGCGATTTCGCGCTCGACCAGCCGCTCTCGCCGTTCCTGCTCGCCGCGCTCGAATTGCTCGACCCGCAGTCGCCCACCTACGACCTCGACCTCATCTCGATGGCGGAGGCGACGCTCGAGGATCCCAAGCAGGTGCTCAAGGCCCAGCAACGCCAGGCGCGCGATAAGGCGATGCTCGCGATGAAGGACGAAGGGCTCGACTACGACGAGCGCATGGAACGCATCGCCGAGATCACCTACCCCAAGCCGCTCGAGGAACTGCTCGACGAGGCGTTCGAGCATTACCGGCATGACGTGCCGTGGGCGAACGACTATGAGCTGAGCCCCAAGTCGGTGGTGCGCGACATGGTGGAGACCGCCTCGGACTTCAACTCGTACATCAGCCGCTACGGCATCGCCCGCAGCGAAGGCACGCTGCTGCGCTACCTGTCGGACGCCTACCGGGTGCTCGACCGCACGATCCCGCCCGACAAGCTCGACGACGGGCTGCGCGACATCGTCTCGTGGCTGCGCGTGCTCGTGCGCTCCATCGATTCGAGCCTCGTGGATGAATGGGAGTCCGCCGCAGGCATCGGTGGCGCGGGCGCAGCAGGTGCTGTACCGGGTGCGGCCGCGACGAGCCTTGCCGCGCCGACCCGAGACGACCGCGTGGTCACTGACCCGCGCGGGCTGACCGTGCTCGTGCGCAATGCGCTGTTCCGCCGCGTGCAGCTCATGGCGCTCGACGATGCGGACGCGCTGGGCGAGCTTGACCGCGACTGGGGCATGCCCGTGCATGCGTGGGAGGATGCCCTCGACGAGTTCTACGACGCGCACGAAGGCATCGACACCGATGCGGACGCGCGCAGCGGCGCATACTTCCTGCTCGACACGTCGCGCGAGCAATCCGGCCGCGTGTGGCACGCCCGCCAGATCATCTGCGATTGGGAAGGCGACCACGACTGGGCGATCGACGCCTACGTGGACCTTGACGCCACGCAGGACGGCGCCGACGTGGTGTTCGCCGACTACCAGGTCGGTTCGATCGACAAGCTCGGTCCGTTCGAGACAACCGCGCAATGACGGTAGCGGCGGCAACGGAAGGAGGCATGGATGTTCGGATTCACCCTGGGGGAGCGGGAACGCGACCCGCAGGTGCAAGGCAGGCGCTTCGATCGCATCGCGCGCCGCTACGACCTGGTGAACGCCGTGGCGTCTCTGGGCTGCAGCGTGCTGTGGACACGTGCGTTCTGCCAGGAGGCGGCTCGCACTGCACAGGATGTGCGCCAGAATGCGCCGCGCGGCATGTGGCGGGGTGCGCATGACGACGCGAAGACCATGGAGAGCGCCTTGTCTGGCGCTGCGGCGCTCTCCGCTTCCCAGCCGCTCGCGGGGCTGCGCGTGCTTGACGTCGCGTGCGGCACCGGCGACGTGACCCGTGCGCTCGCCGCACTGGGCGCCACGGTAACCGGCTGCGACATCTCCCAGGGCATGCTCGATTGCGCCCGCCGCAGGGACGCCGCGCTCCGCGCCAAGGGGAACGCCGACATCGCCCGCATCGACTACCGGCAGGGCGACGCCCAGGCATTGGAGTTCCCAGATGCCTCGTTCGACCTGGTGACCTGCTGCTATGGGCTGCGCAACATGCCCAGCCCCACCGGCGCCCTCGCACAGATGCATCGCGTGCTGCGGCCTGGCGGCGCCGTGGTGACGATGGACTTCGACATGCCCGGCGGCCTGCTGCTGCCGAACCTGTACCGTGTGTACAACGCCTTCGTGCTGCCGTTCATCGGCGGTCTGCTCACCGGGCATCCGAGCGATTACCAGTACCTCGCCGACAGCATCGAGCAATGGCCGGGTCGGCGTGGCGTCGTCCACATGATGCAGGTGGCGGGCCTGCTTCATTGCGGCATGAAACCCATCGGCCGCGGCTTCGTCTCGCTGAACCGAGGATTTGCCGCTGCCTGAGCCGTCCTGGGTATTTCCGATCTTTCTTAGTCGTCGATGTCCTCGAGTTCGGGGGTGGGTTCGACGAGTTCGAGTTCGGGCTCGGCTTCGAAGATGGTCTTGCCGTCGAGTTCGCGGAACCCGTTGATGAAGTTGTTGAAGCACTCCTCGTCCGACGCGCCGACGAATGTGAATGACTTGTCTTCAACGTTTTCAGTAAGGCCCCACACATTGGTTTGGATATGCGGTTCGGGGTGTTCCTTGTCGTCACCCTTCCGGTATGCCATTCCGCAGTCGAGGAACCACTTCTGGTCCTTGTATTGGATGGCGAAGCCTTCGTTATGCAGGTCTTCGACGAATTCCGCGTGTGATTCGCGTTTCATGGCAGCCATGCTCCTTCCGGTACATTGACGAAGTACCGCTTGTAGGTGTTGTATTCCTTCTGCTCCTGTAATTGTCAACCAAGCTCAATCAAAAGCAGAATCGGCATCGGCGTGTTGGTATCGTGGGAGGCATGCAGGATCTTTTCGATGTGGCTGATGTGGCGAGCGACGCGATGACGCGGCCCTTGGCGGTGCGCATGCGGCCCCAGACGTTGGATGATGTGGTGGGGCAGGAGCGGGCGCTCGCGCCTGGCTCGCCGTTGCGCCGCGTCGCGCAACCGGCGCATGCGAATTCGCCGACCGCGCCCACGTCCATCATCCTGTTCGGGCCTCCGGGGGTGGGCAAGACCACGCTCGCCTACATCGTCGCCCGCCAGTCGGGTCGCGCGTTCGAGGAGCTCTCCGCCGTGACCTCCGGCGTCAAGGATGTGCGCGACGTGCTCAAGCGCGCACACGACCGGCTCGTCTCCGAAGGCAAGGAGACCGTGCTGTTCATCGACGAGGTGCACCGGTTCTCCAAATCCCAGCAGGACGCTTTGCTGCCAAGCGTCGAGAACCGCGACGTGACGTTCATCGCCGCCACCACCGAGAACCCGAGTTTTTCCGTCATTTCCCCGTTGCTCTCGCGATCCGTGGTGGTCAAGCTCGACTCGCTCGAACCCGACCAGATCCGCACGGTGCTTGAACGCGCTATCCACGCGCCGCAGGGGCTCGCCGACGAGGTGCGCGTGCAGGATGACGCGCTGGACGAGATCGTGCGCATGTCGGGCGGTGACGCCCGCAAGGCGCTCACCGTGCTCGAGGCCGCAGCCGGTGCCGTGACCGGCGACAAGGCTCGACGCAAGGGTGAGCGCCGCGGCATCGTGACCGCCGATGTCGTTTCGTCCGTCATGGACGTGGCGACGGTGCGCTACGACAAGGACGGCGACCAGCATTACGACGTGATCTCCGCGTTCATCAAATCGATGCGCGGTTCCGACCCGGACGCCGCCATCCATTACCTTGCCCAGATGCTCAAGGCGGGGGAGGACCCGCGCTTCATCGCACGGCGCATCATGATCGCCGCCAGCGAGGAGGTGGGCATGGCGGAGCCGCAGATTCTCCAGGTGGCGGTCGCCGCCGCCCAGGCGGTCGACATGGTGGGCATGCCCGAGGCGCGCATCATCCTCGCCGAGGCCACGATTGCCGTCGCCACGGCGCCCAAGTCCAACGCAAGCTACAACGCCATCAACCAGGCGCTCGCCGACATCGATGCCGGGCGCATCGGCACCGTGCCGCTCTACCTGCGCAACGCGCCGACGAAACTCATGAAGCAATGGGGCAACCATGAAGGCTACCGGTATGCTCACGACTGGCCCCAGGCGGTGGCGCCCCAGGAGTACATGCCCGAGGAATTGCGTGGCACCCAGTATTACACCCCTACCGACAGGGGGTATGAACGCGAGGTGGGGCGTCGCTTGCGCGCAGTGCGATCGATCCTGCACTCCGAGTCGTCCCAGCAGTCCCAGCCGCGGGGCGAGCAGACTGGCGAGCGGGCTGACGGTCGGCCTGGCGGCGCCAGCGAGCGCACAAAGCCCGACGACGCACCTGCCTCAGGAGAAGAGGGAGGCGGTGCATCGCCGGGCGAGTAATGGCACGGGGCGAGTGATGGCGCGGAATCGGTGGCGCACTGAGAGCGATTGCGCCAGTCGACGGCAGTATCAGGCAGTGATGGTGTCGCTGTAGCCGTCTTCGTAGGCGGAGCCGGAATCCGTGGAGTTCGAGGTCGAGGAATCGGAGCTGGAGCCCGAACTCGAGCCGAAACCGGAGCCAGGCTGCCCGTTGCCGGACTGCCCGCCCTGCATCTGGCCGCCCAAGCCTGTGCCGTTCGAGCCTCCGGGCATGCCTCCGCCATTGGATCCGCCGGGCATCTGCATGGATCCGGAGCCTCCCGGCCCCATCTGCGTGGTGGTCTGCTGCGTGGAGTCCGATCCGGAGACGGCCTTCATGATCGCCGCGCCGCCGATGCCTCCGGCCAGGCCGCACAACAGCGAGACGACCACGACGAGACCGATGAACTTGCGCTTCTCGCGCTTGGGGTCGGGCACGTCGGGTGCCTGGGGCCTCGGTGCGTTGGGGTTCTGGGGATAGTTCTGCGCGTATGGCGCTGCAGGGTACTGCGAGGCGGGGTACTGTGGGGCGGTAGCAGGGGCTCCGGCGGGTGTGCCGGCAAATGCCTGGGTTCCCGCCACCGTGTATTGCTGCGTTGCCTGGCCCTGCGCGGCATGCAGAGCGGTGGGCGCACCGCTGGAGGCATCGAGGTATTCGGTGTCGGAATCAGCGAGGGAATCCGGGGTCCGCGCCGCCGACGCATCCATGGTGTCGCCGGCGTTCGCGTTGCTGACGTTGTCAGTGGCGTTGTTTGCGGCACTGTCGGTGGCATCCTCATGGGCGAATGGGGTGCCGGAAGTATCGAGTGACATGGCATGTCCTTTCCTAGCATGTGCTCGTATCGTGGCTTCAGTATGGAATGCCACGCGGGGAGAAGCCTGCTGGGATTCCTCGGTAATCCAATCAAACTCCCGACGGACCGCATGGCAAACCATGTACGAAACCTGAAAGCCATGTCTTGCATCGTCATTGCCTGGGGCTACCGGCGCCATGCCATCACCCTGCCAGCGCTATGCAGACACCATGCCGGCGGCTCGTCGGTGTGCGGGCTACGATGGGCGTATGACCACACAGCCTGCTTCCAACGCCGCGTCCACTGACCTCGGGCCCAGCCTTGCATCCGCCCACGCCACGAGCGCCATCGCCCACGAATCCGAGCCGCTCGGCCGCGCCGAGCGTTCCGACGGCGATGGCAAGCCCCAGGACATCACCTTCGCCCTCGCCCAGATCGACACCTGCGTGGGCGACCTCGACGGCAACGCCGCCAAGGTGCTCGACGCAAGCCGCAAGGCCGCGGCCCACGGCGCGCACGTCGTCGTGTGCCCCGAGATGACGCTCACCGGTTACCCGATCGAAGACCTCGCCTTCCGCGCCACGTTCCGCAAGGCTGCCCGCCGCACCGCCGACGACCTCGCCGCACGTCTCGATGCCGAAGGCCTGGGAGACCTGTTCGTCGTCGTCGGCACCGTCGGCGCCACGCATGGCGAGCAGCTGCCCCAGAACCGGCTCGTCGTGCTCCATAAGGGCGTCGTGTGGGCCGGCTACGACAAGCACTTCCTGCCCAACTACGGCGTGTTCGACGAATTCCGCATCTTCGCCCCTGGCGAGCGCAGCCTCGTGCTCGACGTGCGCGGCCGCAAGATCGGCGTCGCCATCTGCGAAGACATCTGGCAGGAGGGCGGCCCCGTCGCAGACCTCGCCGGGCGCGGCATCGACCTGCTTCTCACCATCAACGGCTCGCCCTACGAGGAAGGCAAGACCGGCACCCGCCAGGAACTGTGCGCGCGCCGCGCCCGTCAGGTCGGCGCCCCCGTCATCTACCTCAACCAGGTGGGAGGCCAGGACGACCTCGTGTTCGACGGCGCCAGCTTCGTCATCGCCCCCGACGGCACCCTGCTCGAACGCTCCGTGCAGTTCGCGCCCGCCCTCGACTACTGGACGCTGCCAGCCGCCTCGCACGACGCCGAGGCGCTCGCCGCCTCCCGCTCCACGCTCGCGCCCGTCATGGACCGCGACGAGGAGGTCTACCGCGCCTGCGTGCTCGGCCTGCGCGACTACATGGCGAAGAACCACTTCACGTCCGTCACGCTGGG
>JAQXZM010000143.1 GCA_029227215.1 Bifidobacteriaceae bacterium
CTGGGCTTTGCGCGTCCCGCTGGGGGTGGTTAGGTATACGGGCGGGCCCGGGGGCCGGTCGATCCCTCCCCCGGCCCCCGACATATGTGTTGCACGTGTGCCATCGGGCGTTGTCCGCTTTGCCGGTCATCACGGCCTGCCGCGTCGCCGGCTGTCGCAGGATGCCACCGGCCAAGCCGCCAGCGCATTGATGCCGCGGTGCCGATGCACCGCGGTCACAGCCCGGCGTCGGCGGCGGAGACGTACCCCTTGTCGATGAGCGAGCTCTTGAGATTGTCCGCTGTGATCGCCAGCAGCGTGCGTTGCAGCGTGTAGGTCTGGGCGGCTGACGTCGGGGGATCCGATGTTTCCGAAGAAGCCGACGCAGTGCTTGAACCCGAGTCCGAACCCGAGTCCGATGCCGAGCCCGACGTGGAACCCGTTGCCGAGCCCGAGGCTGCGCTCAGGGAAGTCAGGGTGGTGGCGAGGGCTTCCAGCGATCCGCCCTGCGCGATGCTCTGGGCGATACGCGCCAGGTCCTGGGCGTAGCCCTGGCGGTCCTCGAGGCCGGTGAACCATTGCTCGCCGCTCACGATGGACGTGAGCTGCGACTTGTAGGTGCCATAGCCAGTCACCAGCGGCCATGCGGCGCTGTCGCTTGTGTCGCGCAACACGTTCTGCGCTGCGGCGAGCGCGGCGGTGTCGGCGGAATCACTGGAGAAACCGTTAGAGGAACCGTCGCTGCCGGAAGCCGAGTCGGAGGCCGAGGCGGAGGGCGACGAGGATGCCGCCGGATGCGGCACCTGCTGCTTGGAAAGGTCCTTGCCGCCGCGCAGATTGTCGACGAGACCGGAAATCGAGACATCCGGGTTGATCGTCGCGCTCGTGCCGGTGTACCCCATCGCCTTGAGCGCCGAGACCGCGCCGCTCGCCGCCTGATCGTTGAGGCACAGCACGGCATCGACTTTCATATGGCTCACGTCCTGCCGTGCGGAGGCATCGAGCCGGGTCTGGAGCTCCTTCTTCGTGTCGTCGGCGGAGGATGCGGTGTACGCCACCGCCTGCCAGGAATCGGCGGTGGAGGTCGGGCCGAGTTTGCCCGAGGGGCTGTAGATGCGCCTCGAGGTGTAATAGGGCCCCAGGATCTCCCAGATGCCTTCGAACGCCTCCTTGGCGAAGGTCGCGTCGGCGTAGGGCACGAGCACTTCCACGGATTGCGCTGCGTTCTCGACGGAGCTCGCCAGGTGCAGCTTGCTCACGATGCCCAGCGCCTGGAGCCTGCCGATAAGGCGTGCGCTGGAAAGCTCGCCCTGCACGTTCGGCGTGAATCCGCTCAGGCTGTCGCCGACGTTGATAACGGTGGCGCCCGCCTCCTGCGCCTCATTGAGCTCCTCGGCGAGGGCGGTCTCCCCAGCTTGGGAATCCGCGGTGCTGGAGACCGTGGAGGATTCCGTGGAATCGGTGGACGATGGGGAATCCGTCGAGTCTGTTGACGAAGACGATGCCGACGAAGACGAGGATGGACTGGGGGGAGCCGATGGCGAAGCCGAAGCGACGGTATCATCAGGTACTACATAATCGCTGTACAGGCTGGAATCCTTGGTCTGTGTGCCCGCCAACGCCACGATGATGACCGTGCGTGACACGTCGGCCGTTGATACCGGCTCGGTTGCGTTGCCGGATCCGGAGGAGTCCGCGGTGGCTGTCGATGCGCTGGACGCCGCTGGAGCCGACGCGTCGGTCGACTTTGATTCCGAGCCCGAAGCCGAGGCGGCCGCATCCTGCGGGCTGGCCTCCGGGGAATTCGAGGTTCCTGAGGAATCCGAGGCATCCGAAGAACCGGCATCCAGGGAATCGAGATAGTCGGCGACCTGCTGCGCCTGGTCGGCGGCATTGCCTGCGGTGCGCACGGTGATGGCGGAATCGTCGAAACCCACCGACTCCAACTGCGATTTCGTGTCGGACGCCAGCTGCTTCCACGTGTTCTGCGGCGTCGATTGGCTGAGCGTGAAGCCATCCGAGGGCAGGAACATCGCCACGCGTCCGTCGGAGACGGCCGATGCCGACGGGGTGCCGGTGGCATTCACGGAATCCGAGGGGGCGGCGGACGGCCCGCCGCATGCCGCCGCGCCGGTCACGAACAGCCCGGCCAACGCGCATGCTGCGAGGCGGGAGAATCGGTGGGGAAACGAGATCGCGGAATGCAGGAACGTCACCATAGTCCTCAGCCATTGTCCTTACTCGACGTCAACAATCCTGGTCGCGCGGCCATGCCGCGCCAACGCCCCCTCAGTATACAAAAGGGCATACAAAAGCCCGCCGTCCGTATCCTGGTTGCCCTCATGGGGATTCCGGGATCGGGCGGCGGGCTGAGGCCGCGAGTCCGCTCAGTGCGTCAGGCCTTCGCCTGCTCGGCGATCGCCTTGTCGAGGTTCTCGGCGAGGGCGTCCATGAAGCCGTCCGTGTCGAGCCATGCCTGCTGCGGGCCCACGAGCATCGCGAGGTCCTTCGTCATCTGGCCGCCTTCGACGGTCTTGATGATGACGTCCTCGAGCGTCTTGGCGAAGTTGGCGACCTCGGGGGTCCCGTCGAGCTTGGCGCGCTGCTTGAGGCCGCCCGTCCACGCGTAGATCGAGGCGATCGGGTTCGTGGAGGTCTTCTCGCCCTTCTGCCAGCGGCGGTAGTGACGCGTCACGGTGCCATGCGCCGCCTCGGCCTCCACGGTCTGGCCGTCGGGGGTCATGAGCACGCTCGTCATGAGGCCCAGGGAGCCGAAGCCCTGCGCCACGGAGTCGGACTGCACGTCGCCGTCGTAGTTCTTGCACGCCCAGATGTAGCCGCCATGCCACTTGAGCGACGAGGCGACCATGTCGTCGATGAGGCGGTGCTCGTAGGTGAGGCCCTCGGCCTCGAACTTGTCCTTGTACTCCTCCTCGTACACCTTGGCGAAGATGTCCTTGAAGCGGCCGTCATAGGCCTTGAGGATCGTGTTCTTCGTGCTCAGGTACACCGGGTAGTGGCGCATGAGCGCGTAGTTGAAACAGGCGCGGGCGAAACCGGTGATGGAATCGTCGAGGTTGTACTGCACCTGCGCCACGCCGGAACCCGGGTAGTCGTACACCACGTGCTCGATCGGCTCGGAGCCGTCGGCGGGCGTGAACGTCACGGTGAGGCGGCCGGCGCCGGGCACGCGGAAGTCCGTCGCCTTGTACTGGTCGCCGAACGCATGGCGGGCGACCACGATTGGCTTGGTCCAGCCGGGCACGAGGCGCGGGATGTTGGAGATCACGATCGGCTCGCGGAAGATCGTGCCGCCCAGGATGTTCCTGATCGTGCCGTTAGGGGAGCGGTACATGCGCTTGAGTCCGAATTCCTTCACGCGCGCCTCGTCGGGCGTGATCGTGGCGCACTTGACGCCCACATGCTCGCGCTGGATCGCGTGCGCCGCGTCGATCGTCACCTGGTCGTCGGTGGCGTCGCGGTTGAGGATTCCCAGGTCGTAGTAATCCAGGTTGATGTCCAGGTAGGGCAGGATGAGCCGGTCCTTGATCTGCTTCCAGATCACCCGCGTCATCTCGTCGCCGTCGAGTTCCACGACGGTGCCCTTGACTGCAATCTTCGACATGCAATTCTCCTTGGGGGATGTACGGAATTCTTTCGAACATGCCCATTATGGTCGATTCGCGTTACCGGCGGCGCCAAACGTCCATTTCGCCGTTCCGCCATGCGGCCGCGGCGCTCGCGCGGTCAGCGCGGCGCGGTAGGTTGGGAGGCATGATCCAGGATATCGAAATCGGCCAAGGCAAGACCGGCCGCATGTGCTATTCGCTGGACGATGTCGCCATCGTCCCCACCCGCCGCACCCGTGACCCCGAGGACGTGGACACCTCGTGGCAGGTGGACGCCTATGAGTTCGACATCCCCGTCATCGGTGCACCGATGGATTCCGTCATGAGCCCCGCCACCGTCATCGAGATGGGCAAGCTCGGCGGCCTGGGCGTGCTCGACCTCGAGGGCCTGTGGACCCGCTACGACGACCCGGAGCCGATCCTGCGCCAGATCGCGCAATGCCCGCAGGAGGAGTCCACCGCGCTGCTGCAGCGCGTGTACGCCGAGCCGATCAAGCCGCAGCTCATCACCGAGCGCCTCCACGAGATCCGCGACGCGGGCGTCACCGTCGCCGGCGCGCTCTCCCCGCAGCGCACGCAAGACCTGTACCAGACGGTGCTCGACGCGGGCGTGGACCTGTTCGTCATCCGTGGCACGGCGGTCTCCGCGGAGCATGTGTCGCAGACGCACGAGCCGCTGAACCTCAAGCAGTTCATCTACGACCTCGACGTGCCGGTCATCGTGGGCGGCGCCGCCAACTACCGTGCGGCGAAGCACCTGATGCGCACCGGTGCCGCGGGCATCCTCGTGGGCAGCGGCGGCGGCGCCGTCTCCACGTCCCGCACGATCACCGGCATCCATGTGCCGCTCGCCACCGCGATCGCCGACATCGCCGCGGCGCGCAAGGACTACATGGAGGAATCCGACGGCCGTTACGTGCAGGTCATCGCCGACGGCGGCATGGGCTTCTCGGGCAACTTCGTCAAGGCCTTCGCCCTGGGCGCCGACGCCGTGATGCTCGGCACGCCGCTCGCGCGCGCCACCGAGGCGCCCGGCCAGGGCATGCACTGGGGCCACGAGGCCGTGCATCCCACGCTGCCGCGCGGCCGCCGCGCCCAGGTGGGCACGGTCGGCTCCCTCGAGCAGATCCTGCTGGGCCCCAGCCACCAGGCGGACGGCTCGACGAACTTCATCGGCGCGCTGCGCCGCGCGATGGCGTCCACCGGCTATGTGAAGCTCCATGACTTCCAGCGCGCGCAGGTGGTCGTCGCCGCATCGAACAACTGACGCGTTCGTGCACAGCCTGTGCATTTTCTGACGCCGTGCGCAAAAGCGAGCACGGTGCGCACGCGTGGGGCGGGATAATCCTCGTCCCACGCGTGTTTTTGGAATCTTTCGCTCCCCAAGGTGCGCAAGCCCACGGATGCGGCAACAATGGCGTTAACCGCATGAGCGGCGCGGCGCGTTCCTGGAGTAGGGCGCGGTGGCCGCCACAGTCAAAGGGGACCCTCATGGAGAAATCGATCGCCACCCGTATACCCGTCCCAGCCGCATTGCCTGGCCTCGACCAATGCAATGCCGGCGCCGCCGAAGCGTGCCGCACTCAATCCGCCTCGCAGCGATGCTGGGAGACGACGATGAAGGTGGGCGTGTACGACGGCCCCGTGGGGATCCACTTCGTGCGCGTCACCGACACCGACCTCGGCGTGGAGGAAGGCCTGCGCGTATGCGAGGCCGCGGCATCCATCGCCTGCTTCGCCGTGGACGTGGTGCGCGGCCGCCTCGCGCCGGAAGGCCTGTACCGTTTCATGACGGCGGTGAGCGTCTCCCGCCTGCTGGTGTTCGGCCAGCTGGCGCAAGACGATCCCGACCCCGGCAAGCCATGGGGCAACGTGCCCGGGTTCATACGCCTCAAGGCGATCTTCTGCTCCAAGGCGCCCGTCGTGCCGTTGCGCGTGCGGGCGATGGCGTTCGACGCCGACCGCGCCGACCTGGTCGTCTCGCTCGCCGTGGGGGAGCAGCACTGCTGGGTGTGCATGCGCTGGCTGAGGCGCGGCGGGCGCTGGGTATGCGACCTGTGCGACATCGGCTGATGGGCGCATTCATGAACACATCGGGGTGGGCAGAGGGGCGTAGAGTGCATGGAATCCATGGGTGCATGGGGCAGATAGGCGGGACGTGTCGAGGCGCGCGCTCGTGCCCCACGCGATGCGCCGAGAGACGAAATTGGCGAAATCTACAAAGCGGAAACGATTTTCGCGCATAGACTGGAGCGTATGTTGCGTGAAATCTCCATCCCCGCCATCACCGTCACCACGGACGCCGACACCATCTACTCACTGCTGCGCAACCGCGCGCAGACCGCCCCGGACGAATCCGTGGCAGCCTACAAGGCGGGCCCGCAGGGGCGGTGGCAGTACGTCAGCGCCAAGCAGATGAACGAAGCCGTGCGCGCCATCGCCAAAGGCCTCATGGGCCTGGGCGTGCGCAAGGGCGACACGATCGTCGTCTACTCGCCCACCTGCTACGAATGGGGGCTCGTGGACTACGCCAGCAACGCCATCGGCGCCATCACCGTGCCGATCTACGAAACCGACTCCCCGGCGCAGGCGACGGCGCTCACCCGGGAAGTGGACCCCAAGGTCGCCTTCTGCATGGGCGACGACCGCGCCCACACGCTCGAAGCGGTGCGCTCGCAGGACGGCAACGCGCTGGGCTACGTGTTCAACTTCCTGACCGGCGGCATCGACGCCGTCAAGGACTTCGGCGACTCCATCGACGACGCCACCCTCGACGCCGCCATCGACCAGGTGGACGCCGACGACGTCGCCACCATCGTCTACACCTCCGGCTCCACCGGCAAACCCAAGGGCGTCATGCTCTCCAGCCGCAACTTCCTCACCGTCGTCAAGGACAGCTACGACGTGCTGCCCATCATGTGCGGCGCTCGCGGCACCGACCCGACCCGCCTGCTGCTGTTCCTGCCGCTGGCCCATTGCTTCGCCCGCTACATCCAGTACACGATGATGGGCGGCAACGGCGTTGTCGGCTACGTGAGCGACGCCCACCACTTGCTCGCCGACCTGCGCGAGTTCAAGCCCACGCTGCTGCTCGGCGTGCCGCGCGTGTTCGAAAAGGTCTACAACGCCGCGTCCCAGAAGGCGGGTGCCGGCTTCAAGGGCCGCGTGTTCGCCAAGGCGACCAAGCACTTCATCCGCTGGGACCGCGACGAGCAGGCCGGGCGCATCCACACCCCGTGGCAGATGATCTCGCACAACTTCTACCAGAGCGCCGTCGGCGGCTCGCTGCGCTCCGCGCTGGGCCCCAACCTTCACTGGCTCGCCTGCGGCGGCGCCCCGATGAACGAGGACCTCGCCCACTTCTTCAACGGCCTCGACGACATCACGTTCATCCAGGGCTATGGCATGACCGAGACCTCCGCGCCGTGCGTCGTCAACACACAGGCGCTCAACAAGATCGGCACCGTCGGCTGCCCAGGCCCCGGTATCAGCGCGCGTCTTGCCGACGACGACGAACTGGAAATCAAGGGCGGCATGACGTTCCTTGGCTACAAGGACGACCCCGAGCGCACCGCCGAGGCATTCGACGATGGCTGGCTGCGCACCGGCGACCTCGCCACGATCGACGACGATGGCTATATCACCATCACCGGCCGCAAGAAGAACATTATCATCACCGCAGGTGGCAAGAACGTCTCGCCCGAACCGATGGAGAAGACCATCCAGTCGTGCCCCATCGTCTCCCAGGCGGTGGTGATCGGAGACGGCAAGCCGTTCGTCTCCGCCATCGTGACGCTCGACGAAGGCATGCTCGCCACCTGGCTCGAATCCAACGGGCTCGAGCCGATGAGCCTCGAGCAGGCGGCGGCGAGCCCCGCCGTGCGCGCATTCGTGCAGCAGTACGTCGACCAGGCGAACGCAAGCGTCTCCCGAGCCGAATCCGTGCGCAAGTTCGAGATCCTCAGCACCGACTTCACGCAGGAGGACGGCACGCTCACCCCCAGCCTCAAAGTCGTGCGCCCCGCCGTGCTGCGCAAGTACGCCACGTTCATCGACACCGTGCTCTATGCGCCCAAGCCCAGCACGATCCCCGCGCCGTTCTCCGCAAAGATCCTCGCCGCCACCGACAAGGCCGGCCAGATCGCGCAAGAGAAGACCGACGAGACGATCGACGCGCTCACGCCGTACATCGACCAGGCGAAGGAACGCCTCGGCCAGACCGCCGACCAAGTCAAGGACCACATGGACCAGGTCAAGGGCCGCATCGCCGACGCCCAGGCGGCGAAGCAAGAGGGCTCCGCTGGAGTCGATACTGCAGATACCGCAGATACCGCGGATGCCACGGATGCCGCAGATGTTGCGGATGTTGCAGCTGCCGCAGCTGCGGACGACGTCACGACCGGTGAGAACGAAGACGAAGGCAACGACGGCGCGGTTGAGGAATCCTGAGCCCATCGCGAGTTCGCTTCGGCTGCGAGCCGTTCACCCGAATTCTGCTCGCTAAATACCGTTCGTTCGAACACCGCTCGCTACAATCGAAGGAAGCCATAGAACAATGCTGCGCGCGCACGGGCACGGCGCAGCGACCGACGGATATTCGGCGGCTGGCCGTATGCCGGCCGCCGAATATCAAGTGCACTATGTGCCTGTCTACTAAGTGCCCGTTTCAGAAGGAGAATCAAGTGACAGTCCGCGAAATCCGCGTCGTTCCCGATCCCGTGCTCCGCACCCCGTGCGACACGATCACGAAGATCACCCCGGGCATCGAAAAGCTCGTCCAGGACCTTCTCGACACCGTGGACGACCCGGGCCGCGCCGGTGTCTCGGCGAACCAGATCGGCGTGAACCTGCGGGCGTTCTCCTACAACATCGATGGCAAGATCGGCTACCTGCTCAACCCCAAGGTGCTCGAGCTTTCCGGCGAGCAGTACGGCGACGAAGGCTGCCTGTCGCTGCCGGGCCTGTGGTTCAAGACGCGCCGCGCCGAATACGCGAAGGTGGAGGGCATCGACCTCGATGGCAAGAAGGTCGTGCTCGAAGGGCATGGCATCATGGCGCGCATGCTCCAGCACGAGACCGACCACCTCGACGGCCACGTGTACATCGACCGCCTCGAAAAGGAAGAACGCCACCAGGCGATGCACTACCTGCGCACGCACGCCGCCTGAGCCGCTTGCTGCACGCGCGGCATGATTCCACCGCCTTTGAAGCGGGGCCCAGTGCTCCCGAACCGCCCTTACTGTGCTCACGATGCGCTCACGGCGCAAAGCGACGCGGCGTTAGGCGATGGGCACTCAAGGCTGTACAATCACTCATGGCGCATTTTGTTCCGCGGTGAACCGGCAGTCGCAGGCTGGGCCATCGCATTCCTATCGTCTATCGATGCGCTAATACGCGCCATGCCGGCGACGGCCTGTGTCGGTCGGTCCGACCTTTCGGGGGAGGGCTGCACTCAGGTTCGCATGGCCAGGAAACAACCGACAAGAAAGGTTAATCATGGCACAGATCACCATGAGCCAGATGCTCAAGGCTGGCGTCCACTACGGTCATCAGACCCGCCGTTGGAATCCGAAGATGAAGCAGTACATCCTCATGGAGCGCAACGGCAGCCACATCATCAATCTCTTCATCACCATGGAGAAGATTGACCAGGCCTATGACTTCATCAAGCAGACCGTGGCGCACAACGGCACGATTCTGTTCGTGGGCACGAAGAAGCAGGCTGCGCAGACCATCGCCGAGCAGGCGACCCGCGTGGGCATGCCGTACGTCTCCGAGCGCTGGCTTGGCGGTATGCTTACGAACTTCCAGACCGTCTCCACGCGCGTCAAGCGCATGAAGGAGCTCGAGGAAATCGACTTCACGGACGTTCACAGCAGCGGCCTGACGAAGAAGGAACTCCTCCTGCTCGAGCGCGAGAAGGACAAGCTCGTCAAGGAACTCGGCGGCATTCGCAACATGACCCGCGTTCCCTCCGCACTGTTCGTGGTCGACATCAACAAGGAACAGCTCGCCGTCAAGGAAGCCCACATTCTGGGCATCCCGGTCGTCGCCCTTGCTGACACCAACACCGACCCGGAGAGCGTGGACTACCCGATCCCGGCCAACGACGACGCCATCCACGCCGTCGAGCTGCTGACCACCCTCATGGCGGATGCCGTCGCCGACGGCCTGCTTGAGCGCAGCGGCAAGGCCGAGAAGTCCGACGACAAGAACGCCGACCAGCCGATGGCCGAGTGGGAGAAGGATCTTCTTACCAAGGATTCCTCCGACAACGCCGAGGCTGCTCCCGCTGCTGACGCACAGGAAGCCGAAGCAAAGGCCGAGTGAACCTGATGGTGCCGGGCGGGCGCTGGCGCGAACCGCGCCCGCCCGGTTCCCACCGCTTTGAACGACCTGACACACCGACCTTTCTGCGATAATTCCATAGGTGGTTCCCCGATATTGTCATATCGAGAACGTCGCCAGACGGTCGATAATTCAAACTTTTCAGCGTGCGCACCGCGTCACTGACCGGGGCCGCCGGTCAACGAAGCTGATCGCAGCGGGCACGCGACGAATTTCCCAGAAAACCCAAAAGGAGCAAGAACACATGGCACAGATTACTGCCAAGCTCATCAAGGAGCTGCGTGACGAGACCGGCGCCGGCATGATGGACGTCAAGAAGGCCCTCACCGAGGCCGATGGCGACATCGCACGCGCCAAGGAGATTATCCGTGCGCGCGGCATCGCCGCAGCGGGCAAGCGCGAAGGCCGCAAGGCCCAGGAAGGCCTCATCGCCTCCCAGGTCGTCGACACCGCCGATGGTCAGGTCGGCTATGCGATCGAGCTCAACTCCGAGACCGACTTCGTCGCCAAGACCCCGCAGTTCGTCGACTTCGGCAACGAGGTCATCGCCGATGTCGTCAAGGCCGGTGCCTCCACCCTCGCTGAGGTCGAAGCCGCTCCGTCCAAGTCCGGCACCATCAAGGAGACCGTCGAGGAGGCGGGCGCCCTGTTCCACGAGCACGTGAAGCTCGGCCAGTTCGCCAAGATCGCCGGCCCGCACGTCGAGGTCTACGCGCACCGCAAGTCCGCTGAGATGCCGCCGAGCATCGCCGCCCTCATCGCCACCGACGCCAATGGCGCCAAGGTCGCCCACGAGGTCGCGCTGCAGATCTGCGCCATGTCTCCGCGCTGGCTTTCCGTCGAGGACGTGGACGCCGACGTGCTCGAGTCCGAGAAGCGCATCGCCACTGAGAAGACCCGCGAGGAGCTCGCCGCCAAGGGCAAGCCGGAGAACGTGATCGAGAAGATCATGCCGAAGATCGTGGAAGGCCGTCTCAACGCGTTCTACGCGGAGTCCGTGCTCCTCGAGCAGGACTATGTCAAGGATCCTTCCAAGAAGGTCAAGGACCTCTTCAAGGAAGTCGACGGCAAGGCTCTCTCCTTCGCTCGCATCGAGGTCGGCAAGGGCGAGGAAGACGCTGAGTAGAGGACGACGCTGAGTAATCGCGCCGGGTAGCAGGTTGAGTCCATTCGGCTTCGACCGCACCATTCCCAGGGCCCGCAGACCATGTGTCTGCGGGCCCTTTGCGTTTCTCGTTCCCCGCATGCCTTAAGGGAAGGGCCGGCGCCGCCGTGTCGCCATTTTCCGTTACGATGAAGTCGTTTAATCATCAGAGGAAAGGCATGGTCGATGGCAGTCGATAGCGCGTCCACTCCACGCAGGATTTTGTTGAAGCTTTCAGGTGAGGCGTTCGGAGGTGGATCCGTCGGCATCGACACCGTCGTGGTGCGCCGCATCGCCGGTGAGATCAAGCAGGCGGTGGCCAGCGGGGTGCAGGTCGCCATCGTCGTGGGAGGCGGCAACTTCTTCCGAGGCGTCGAGCTCAGCCAGGCAGGCCTTGCCCGCGCCCGCGCCGACTACATGGGCATGCTCGGCACCGTCATGAACTGCCTCGCCCTTCAGGACTTCCTCGAGCAGGACGGTCAGCCCACCCGCGTGCAGACCGCCATCACGATGGGCCAGGTCGCCGAACCTTACATTCCGCTCAAGGCGATCCGCCACCTGGAGAAGGGCCGCGTGGTGATCTTCGGCGCCGGCGCCGGCATGCCGTACTTCTCCACCGACACCGTCTCCATCCAGCGCGCGCTCGAGATTCACTGCTCCGAGGTGCTCATGGGCAAGAACGGCGTGGACGGCGTCTACTCCGCCGATCCGCGCAAGGATCCGTCCGCCCGCATGTACTCCAAGCTCAGCTACACGACGGCCCTCGTCGACAACCTCGCCGTCATGGATGCCTCCGCGCTCTCCATGGCACGCGACAACCACCTGCCGATCCGCGTCTTCGGGCTTGAAGGCGCTGGCAACGTCACCAAGGCGCTGGAAGGAACGAAGATCGGCACGCTCGTTTCCGACGACGACTCCGAGTTCGCCGCCTGACGAGCCACTTCGGTTTCTCCACATTCGCGACGCCGCGATTGGCCCAGTGCCGCCCAATGCAGATCGTTGAGGCCCGGGTCGGCGCGGCGTTGCGTCATGTACAATCGGAAAAACGCCTACAATAAACCACATACAGAAACACTTACCGCACAACGTCACCCCAAAGGAGAGGACAATGGCAACAATCGTTGATGAGGCCAAGGCCCAGATGAGCAAGACCGTCGAAGCGACGGAAGAGAACTTCGTGGGCATCCGCACCGGTCGCGCAAACCCGTCGCTGCTCAACGGCATCACCGTGGACTACTACGGCGCGATGACCCCGCTCAAGGCGCTGGCATCCATCTCCGTGCCCGAGCCCCGCACGCTCGCCGTCATGCCGTTCGACCAGTCCCAGGCCCCGGCCGTCGAGAAGGCGATCCGCGACTCCGACCTCGGCGTCAACCCCAGCCGCGATGGCAACGTGATCCGCGTCACCCTGCCGGAGCTCACCGAGGAGCGCCGCAAGGAATACGTCAAGCTCGCCCGCACCAAGGCCGAGGAAGGCAAGGTCGCCGTGCGCAACATCCGCCGCAAGGCGAAGGAATCCGTCGAAGCGGCCGTCAAGAACGGCGAGATGGGCGAGGACGAAGGCACCCGCCTGCACAAGGACCTCGATGCCCTGACCAAGAAGACGAGCGACCAGATCGACCAGCTCCTCGAGAAGAAGGAGAAGGAGATCCTCGAGGTCTAGCGACTCCTTGCGTGTCGAGCGTTCGCGCCCGGCGCGCAGCACCCTTCCCGCCGCGGCGACGAGCCGCGGCGGTTTCGTTCGCGGTCTTTTTGTTCCATCCAAGCAGCTTGTTCCATCCAAGGAGCGACACATGGCATCCACCCCAGGGCACAGCGATACGGCGCACGGCACGGGCGACGGCACGACGCCTGCCGGCACCACCGAGCACAAGCGTCGCGAGAAGGAAGACACCCTCGCCAAAATCAACTCCCGCACCGGGCGCAACATGCCGCAGGCCGTGCTCACCGGCGCGATCCTCGTCATCATGGTCGTGCTCTGCCTCGTGTTCGAGCGCACGATCTTCGTGGCCCTGTGCATCCTCTTCATGCTCATCGCCGTATGGGAGCTGCGCGTCGACTTCGCCACCGCAGGCATCCGCATCCCCACGGTGCCGCTGTGGCTGTGCTCGGGCGGCACGATCCTGCTCACGTACTTCTACCCCCAGCATGTGGCGGGCATGGCGATCGGACTGCTGTGCTCCGTCGTCGTCATCGCCGTGTGCGCGTCGTTCCAGTTCAAGCCCCGCGCCCGCGTGAACGGCGCTGCCGTCGCCAAGCTCAAGGAAGCCGGTCTTGACGCCCCGCAGGACGTCCTTGGCGGCCAGGTGGTGCACGACCGTATGACGCATGTCTCCGTCTCGCTGTTCGCGATGCTCTACCTCACTTTGCTCCCCAGCTTCCTCGTGCTGCCGCTGACGATGGGGCACCCGGTGGCGCATGGCTTCTACATCGTGTTCGTGCCGGCACTGGGAGACATCGGCGGCCTGTTCCTCGGTGCCGCCTTCGGCAAGCACAAGCTGTCGCCGCGCATCAGCCCCAAGAAGAGCTGGGAAGGCATGTTCGGCTCCATGCTCTTCTGCACCATCGGCGCGTTGTGCATCGGCCTGGGCACCTATCCATTCGACGAATTCGCCCAGAAATGGTGGATGCTCGTCGTGCTTGGCGTCATGGTGGGCGTGACCGGACTGTTCGGCGACCTCAGCGCCTCGATGATCAAGCGCGACCTGGGGCTCAAAGACATGGGCCACGTGCTCAAGGGCCATGGGGGAGTGCTCGACCGCGTGGACTCCATCATCATGTCGGCGCCCTTCATCACCGGCCTGCTCGCGATCTGCAGTCTGTAATCCGCGCCCCGCGGCACTTATCCAGCAATCCGCTTGGCATTGCCTTTGTCGCCCCTGCATCGGTGCGCCCGTGCAGGGGCGTTGCTGTGCCGTGCCGGATCGCACCGTGCCGAATCGTATCGCCGAAATGCAGCCTGTCGGATTGTGCCCTGCTGCCGCTGCTCTTGTCGTGCCATGCGCGTTGCATCTCGTGATGCCGCGTCTCGTAATGGGCATCGGGTATCATGACGAGCAGCCGCGTAATGCGGCGCGCATCATCACAAGACCTATAGCAAGGCGGATATGACCATGACTCAGGGCAGTTCCCAGGAAGCGTTCCGTACCACCTCCCATCGCGAGGCTTCTCCGTCGGACAATTCTTTTTTCCATAATTCTTTATTGCATGGTTCTTCTTCGATGAATCCCGTTTTCTCCGACACCGCGGATTTCGACCCGACCGACCATGACCGGCCTGCGCGTGCCGACGAGCCTGAATCCGGGATCACCGAGGGCGGGCGCAGCGGGAAGTTCCGCGATGTGCTGAGCCCCGACCACGCGCGCCGCGGCAAGCCGCCGGTGCATTTCGCCGACATGGACGTGCCCGGGCGCATCAAGGTCGCCAAGTCTCTGGGGTTCCCCAAGTTCCGCGTCAACCAGCTCGCGCAGCACTATTTCGCGCACTTCGAGACGGACGTGGAGAACTTCACCGACATTCCCGCCGCCATCCGCGGCACTTCCAAGGACGCCTACTTCCCCGATCTCATCGACGAGGAACTCGTGCAGACCGCCGACCAGGGCACCACGCGCAAGACGCTGTGGAAGCTGTTCGACGGCTCGCGCATCGAATCGGTGCTCATGCAATACCCGACCCGCATCACGCTGTGCATCTCCAGCCAGGTGGGCTGCGGCATGGGCTGCCCGTTCTGCGCCACCGGCAAACTGGGGCTCACCCGCAACCTCTCGTGCGGCGAGATCCTCGAACAGGTGCGCATCTCCGCCGCGCAAGCCGAGCAGGGCGTGTTCGGCACGCCCGGTCGCCTGAGCAACGTCGTGTTCATGGGCATGGGCGAGCCGATGGGCAACTACCGTTCCGTCATGCACGCGATCCGCCAGATCAGCGCCGAGGCGCCCGAAGGCTTCGGCATCTCCGCGCGCAACATCACGGTGAGCACCGTCGGCGTGGTGCCCGGCATCCGCAAGCTCACCGAGGAGCACATCCCGGTGCGCCTCGCGGTCTCCCTCCATGCGCCCAACGACGATCTGCGCGACAAGCTCGTGCCAATGAACAAGCGGTTCAACATCGAGCAGGTGCTCGACGCCGCCCATGACTACTACCTGGCGACCCATCGCCGCGTGAGCATCGAGTACGCCCTCATGAAAGACATCAACGACCAGCCCGAGCACGCCCGTCAGCTCGCGCACCGCCTCAACCATTACGGCGACGACTGGGTGCATGTGAACCCCATCCCCCTGAACCCCATCGAGGGCTCGCCGTGGACGGCCTCCCGTCCCGAGGATGAGCAGACCTTCCTCGACATCCTCCACCATGCCGGCATCGCCGCCACGCTGCGTGACACCCGCGGCTCCGACATCGACGGCGCGTGCGGCCAACTCGCCGCCCGCCACGTCGCCGACCAGGTGATGGGCGAGAGCGCGCAGACTAGGTAGCAAACCGAACAAGTGGTGCATGGAGCGTGGTGCACGGAACAAGTAACGTGCGCTGCCGCTGCGTGGCGTACACTCATGTCAGCTGATGGTGCAGCGCCAGGCCGCGCTGCATGAACGACAAGGAAACGAAAGGGGAGCAGCAATGTCCCTAGCCATCCGAGTGATTCCCTGCCTTGACGTCAACGCAGGGCGCGTCGTCAAGGGCGTCAACTTCAAGAACCTGCGCGACGCCGGCGACCCCGTGGAGCTCGCCGCCGAGTACTACCGCCAGGGCGCGGACGAACTGACGTTCCTCGACGTGACCGCTTCCAGCTCGCACCGTCAGACCACCTACGACATGGTGCGGCGCACCGCCGAGCAGCTCTTCATTCCGCTCACCGTGGGCGGTGGCGTGCGCTCGTGCGACGACGTGGACACGCTGCTGCGCTGCGGCGCCGACAAGGTGGGCATCAACACCGCCGCCATCAACAACCCCGACTTGATCAGCGAAGTCTCCCAGCGCTTCGGCGCCCAGGTGCTCGTGCTCTCCATCGACGCGCGGCGCGTGCAGGGCGACGTGCACACGCCCTCCGGTTTCGAAGTCACCACGATGGGCGGGCATCACTCCACCGGCATCGACGCGCTCGAATGGGCGCGCAAGGCCGAGCGCCTCGGCGTGGGGGAGATCCTGCTCAATTCGATGGACGCGGATGGCACGAAGGACGGCTTCGACCTCGAGATGATCAGCAAGGTGCGCCAGGTCGTCTCCGTGCCGCTCATCGCCTCCGGCGGCGCCGGCAAGGTCGAGGACTTCCCGCCCGCCGTCAAGGCCGGCGCCGACGCGGTGCTCGCCGCCAGCGTGTTCCACTTCGGCACGCTCACGATCGGCGACGTCAAGCGCGAGCTCGCCAAGCACGGCTACCCGGTGCGCGGTCTCGAACAGGCCGAAGAGAACGAGCCCGCCGCGTAGGCAACCCCGCGCAAGACGAGGCACGGCGAACATGTCGCGCTGGATGCCGCAACCCATGCGCGACACGCCGAGCGACTTTTTTCGCCAAACGCACCACTAGGCGGACACCGCGTGGCGCGCAGGGTTTCGGCGTGTAAGCTTACGAACCAGAACCGGTCGCGAAGAGCCGCGGCCGATGCAGAACCATCGCACACCCATCGAGGAGGCACAGGCAGTGACGGACGAGTCCAACTCCACAACGCTTGACCCGCGCATCGCGGACAGGCTCAAGCGGGATTCGAAAGGTCTCGTCGCAGCCGTCGTGCAGCAGTACGACTCCGGGCGCGTGCTCATGGTCGGCTACATGAACGACGAAGCCCTGCGCCGCACGCTCACCACCGGCCGCGTCACGTTCTGGAGCCGCTCCCGCCAGGAGTACTGGCGCAAGGGAGACACCTCCGGCCATGTGCAGTATGTGAAGTCCGTGAGCATCGATTGCGACGGCGATGCCTTGCTCGTCGAGGTCGACCAGGTCGGCTCCGCATGCCATACCGGTGATTATTCATGCTTCGACGCGGGCGGCGAACTGCCCGCCGTCGTGGGGCGCCGCACCCCGGAGCAGGAGTCCGTTCCCAACGGGCCGGGCGCTCCGCAACAGATGCCGTCGGCAGCCGCAGCGAGCGGCGTCGACTCCCTGGACGTTACCAAGCAGACGATCAAAGCTAAGGAGGGCTGATGACCGATCTCCATTGTTCCGTGAAGAACCTCGCGTGGGGCGACGTGTGGCCCTCGCGAGAGGAATTCCACGAGATTGGCGGCGCTGGCTACCGCATCGTGCCCGTCGTCATGAAGGTGCTGGCGGATTCGCTGACGCCCGTGGGATTCTATGAACGCCTTGCTGCCGGAAGGCCGGGTACCTTCATCCTCGAGTCCGCACAGGCGGGCACCTGGGACCGTTACTCGTTCATCGGCGTTCACTCCATGGCGCAATTGGTTTCCGATCATGGCCAGGCCAAGTGGATCGGCCCGGTGCCCGTCGGCGTGCCACATGAAGGCGACGTGATGGACGTCGTGCGCGGCACCCTCGGTGCCCTGAAGTCCCCCAAGGTGGAAGGACTGCCGAACCTCACGAGCGGACTCGTGGGTTCCATCGGGTGGGACTCCATCCGCCATTGGGAGCCGACGCTCTCCGCCACCGCACCGGACGAGACCGGCCAGCCTGAGATCGCCCTGACGCTCGCCACCGACATGGCGGTCATCGACCATTACCGTGGCGCCGTGTGGCTCATCGCCAACGCCGTGAACTTCGACGACACCCAGGCTCTCATCGACAATGCGTACGACAACGCCATCAAGCGCTTGCACAGCATGGCGGCGGCGCTCGTCACGCCATCCGGCAAGGAACGCCGCGCATCCGTGCTCGACCAGTCCAAGCCAGTGCCGCAGCTGCGCTTCCGCACGCCCAAGGACCATTACGAGGCAGGCGTCGAGAAGGTGAAGCAGCACATCATCGACGGCGACGCCTTCCAGGTCGTGCTCTCGCAGCGTCTCGACATCGATTCGCCCGGCGCGGCGTTCGACGTGTACCGCGTGCTGCGCACCCTCAACCCCAGCCCGTACATGTTCTACCTGTCGCTCACCGATGCGCAGGGCCGGGGCTTCAACGTCGTGGGATCGAGCCCCGAGACGCTCATCCGTGTCGAGGACGGCCAGGCGATGACGTATCCGATCGCTGGCAGCCGCCCGCGCGGCGCCACCGACGAAGAGGACAAGCGCCTCGTCAAGGAGCTGCTCGCCGATCCGAAGGAACGCTCCGAGCACATCATGCTCGTGGACCTGAGCCGCAATGACCTGAGCCGCGTGTGCGACCCCGAGACGGTGAACGTCACGCGCCTCATGGAGATCAAGAAGTTCAGCCACATCATGCACATCGCGTCCGAAGTGACCGGCCGCGTGCGCAAGGGCCTGAGCGTCTTCGACGTGTTCACGTCCGCGTTCCCGGCTGGCACGCTTTCCGGCGCGCCCAAGCCCAGTGCCATCTCGATCATCGACAGCCTGGAGCCCGCCGACCGTGGCATCTATGGCGGCACGTGCGGCTACTTCGACTTCTCCGGCAACATGGACATGGCCATCA
>JAQXZM010000144.1 GCA_029227215.1 Bifidobacteriaceae bacterium
TGGCAAGGTCGCGCTTTACCAACTAAGCTATGTCCGCGATGCGCATCTGCGCAACGAAAAGAAAATCTAGCATGGATTGTCATCGTGCACAAACATGGCGTGTCGCGCTGGCGGTTGCCTGCGCGGATTGCACGGACCTCACGTACCGCGGGCATTCAGCCACGGCGTGTACCCTAAGGCGGCATACGATGGCTGCGCGGCGCTCCGCATGGTGCCCGTCCGTGCCGTGCGGGGCGATGCCATGCGCGCCCCGCCGCATCATGCCATGCCGCGTCGCAGCACCAGCCCGTTACGCATCACAGTCCTTTCGAAAGGCACGCCATGACAGCCAGCGCATTCCTCATGTCTCTCGCGGGCATCCTGCTCGCCGCCTCTATCATCTCGTTCATTCCCGCCATCCACATGCGACGCCGGGATGCGGCGCTGCGCTCGCGGTGCACGAGCCGCACGACGGGGTGGGTCAGCGGCTATTCCACGAGCAAGCAGGTGACGGGCTCCACGTTCCTGCCCGAGGTCACCTACCGTGTGAATGGCACCGCATACACGGTCACCGGCCCCACGTTCGCCTCCTACCAGGCGCGCACGGTCAGCGGGCCGGGGGCGGTGGGGCACCCGGCGACGAACATCGCCGACATCCACGACCTTCCCGAGGAATTGTGCGTGTACGACAACGCGGACGATCCCAAAGCGACAGGCAACGCGATGCGCGAACCGTTCCCCGAAGGCACCCAGGTGGACGTGCACTACGACCCGGAGCGCCCCTCCCGCGCCTATGTGATCCGTGTGCCCGGCACATCGTCGTTCGCCAAGGTGTTCACGCTGCTCGGCGTGGTCGAGCTCGTTGCCGCGGTCATCTTCGCATTCATCTCGTTGCTGTGGTGATGCCGCGGTGAAGTCACGGTGATGCGAAGTCACGGTGATGCCGCACTTGCGCACGGTCATCGGTCACTGTGCTACCGGTCACGGTGCTATCGGTCACTGTGACATGGCGTTGGCGAAGCGCCGCCTCTGGCGTTGCGCACGGGGATATCGGTATCATCGGAAGTCATGAACGAAGACATGATGACCGGTGCGGAACGGTCGGGCATTTTCCCGCAATCCACAGGCGTGAGCGGCAGGGGCAAAGGCGTGTTCGCCATCCACACGCTCGGCTGCCAGATGAACGTGCATGATTCCGAGCGCATCGCCGGCGTGCTCGAATCCGACGGGTATGTCGCCGCCACCCCTGACCAAGTCGCGCGGCAGGACGTCGACCTGCTCGTGCTCAACACGTGCGCGGTGCGAGAGAACGCCACCGAGCGCATGTACGGCACGATCGGCCTGTGGGCGCGGCTCAAGCGCACTCACCCTCGGATGCAGATCGCCGTGGGCGGCTGCATGGCGCAGAAGGACCGCGAGCAGATCGTGTGCCGCGCCCCCTGGGTGGACGCGGTCTTCGGCACCAAGAACATCGGCCAGCTGCCAGGCATGCTCGACGCTGCGCGGCATGGCGCCGGCTCCCAGGTCGAGGTGTATTCCGACCTCAATTCCGTGCAGTACTTCCCCTCCGACCTGCCGGTGGAGCGCGGCTCGCGTGTCAGCTCGTGGGTCGCCATCTCGGTGGGGTGCAACAACACGTGCACGTTCTGCATCGTGCCGTCCGTGCGAGGCAAGGAGCGCGACCGCCGCCCCGGCGACGTGCTCGCCGAAGTGCGCCGCTGCGTCGACGCAGGCGCCAAGGAAGTGACGCTGCTGGGGCAGAACGTCAACTCCTATGGCTACGCCACCGGCGACCGCTATGCGTTCTCCAAGCTGCTGCGTGCCTGCGGCACGATCGACGGCCTCGAGCGCGTGCGCTTCACGTCGCCGCACCCGGCGGCGTTCACCGACGACGTCATCGAAGCGATGGCGACCACCCCCAACGTCATGCACCAGCTGCACATGCCGCTGCAATCCGGCTCGGACCGCGTGCTGCGCGCGATGCGCCGCAGCTACCGCTCCGACCGCTTCCTGGCGATCCTGGGCAAGGTGCGCGAGGCGATGCCGGACGCACAGATCAGCACCGACATCATCGTCGGATTCCCAGGCGAGACCGAGGAGGACTTCCAGCGCACGCTTGACGTGGTGGAGCAGGCGCAGTTCTCGAACGCCTACACGTTCATCTACTCGCCGCGCCCCGGCACGCCCGCCGCGTCGATGGAACAGGTGCCGCGCGACGTGGTGCAGGAGCGCTTCGACCGCCTCCACGACCTGCAGGAATCCATCACCGCACAGCGTATGAAGCAATTCGAAGGCAGGGACGTCGAGGTGCTCGTCACCGGGCAGAGCGGCAAGAAGGATTCCCTCACGCACCGCGTTACCGGGCGCGAGAAGACCGGCGTGCTCGTGCACGTGGGCGTGCCCGCCGGGCAGCCCGAGCCCCAGGTGGGCGATTTCGTGACCGCCACCGTGACCCATGCCGCCGCGCACGACCTCATCGCCGACCCCGACCCGTCGAAAGGCCAGACGTATGCCGTGCGGCACTGAAGGCATGGGCGGCATTGAAGGCACGCGCGGCACAGGCGGTACGGGCGACGCTCATCGCGCCCCGCGCGTGGTCTCGATCGTGGGCCCCACCGCCAGCGGCAAGACGAGCCTGGGCATCGCGCTCGCCAAGGCACTGGAACAGGTCGACGGCACGCCGTGTGAGATCGTGAACGCGGACGCCTACCAGATGTACCGCGGCATGGACATCGGCACCGCCAAGCCCACCGCCGCAGAGCGCGATGCGGTGCCGCACCACCTCATCGATTGCATGGACCCGCGCGAGACGATGTCGGTGGCGCTGTTCCAAGACATGGCGCGCACCTGCATTCGCGAGCTTCAGGCGCGTGGCGTGCGGCCGATCCTCGTGGGCGGCTCCGGTCTGTACGCGCGGGCCGCCATCGACGACATCAGCTTCCCGCCCACCGACCCGGACGTGAGGAAACGCCTGGAAGGCGACGCCGACCGCATCGGCGCCGAGGCGATGTTCGCCCGCCTTGCCGAACGCGACCCGCAGGCGGCGGCGCACATGGACGCGCACAACGTGCGCCGCACCGTGCGCGCCCTCGAGGTCATCGAGCTCACCGGCAAGCCGTATTCCTCGATGCTTCCGCGCTACCGGTATGTGATCCCCGCAGTGCAGATCGGGCTCGACATGCCGCGCGAGGAACTCGACGCGCGCATCGACGCGCGCACCCAGCAGATGCGCGACGAGGGCTTCGTGCAGGAGGTCGAACGCATGCGCCCCGTCCTGGGCCCCACCGCGGCGCGCGCCTTGGGCTATCAGCAGATCGCCGACTACCTCGACGGGCTGCTCAGCGAAGACGAGGCGTTCGCCAGCATCGCCCAGCACACCAAGCGCCTCGCGCGCAAGCAGATGGGCTGGTTCGGCAGGGATCCGCGCATCCACTGGCTCACCGCGGCAAGCGAAGGGCTCACCGATCGCGCTGTGCGGATCGTGCGCCATGCCGACGCCGGCGAGTACGACGCCATCGATGCCCACGCCGACGAGTACGTGCAGCACCACCTAGGGCAGCTGCGCACGACGCGGCTGCACGGCTGAGCTGTGAGCTTGGGGTTGCGTACGGCATCGTCGCATCGTCGGCGCGGCATGATGGCCGGAACCCCAAGTTCGGCACAGGGGTAGCACCTCCGTTTCCCTGCCGCACATGGTGGCGGAGTTTGGTATCCTTGAGCCGTTATGGCACGTAGTTCTTCATCTCGCAGACCGGGGGAGTCCACCCCCAGACGCTCTTCCAACGCTTCGCCGCAGGAATCCGACCAGGATTCGCCGCGCCGTTCGTCGGCGCGAAGCGCACGGGGCAACCATGACGATGATGAGGCGCAGTCCAGGAAATCCTCGCGCAGCACGTCGCCTCGTAGCGCCTCCCATGACGACGACGATGATTTCGACTACCAGGAACCGTGGTGGCGCAAGGCGTTGCTCGCCATCCCGCGCGCCCTGGGCTACACGATTCGTTCGCTCACCGGCGTGGGGGAGTACGACGAACGCTACCGCCGCGACGGCGTGTGCTTCATGCTGCTTGTGCTCGCCGTGCTGTTCATCGCCTCCGAATGGTTCCGCGTGCAAGGCTGGCTGGGCCGCATGCTCCATTACTGCTCGTCCGCGCTGTTCGGCGACATGTCGGTGCTGCTGCCCGTGCTGTTCGTCATCATCGCGATGCGGCTGTTCCGCAACGCAGGGCGCGATTCCAATAATCCCCGCATCCTGTGCGGATGGGGACTGCTCATGTGGTCCATTTGCTCGATCCTTGACGTGGCGATCGCCTCGGGCGACCGCGAGTTCCACATCGAGACGCTTCAGAAGGCGGGCGGCCTGTTCGGCTTCTTCCTGGGCAGTCCGCTCAGCTGGGGGCTTTCCCAGTCCTTCGCCATCATCGTGTTCGTCGTCATCGGCCTGTTCTCGCTGCTCATGATCGCCAACACCCACGTGGAGGACCTTCCCGACAAATTCGAGCAGCTCAAATCCGCGTTCATCAAGGATTCCGACGATGCCCCCGACGCGGATGACGATGCCTCCGCTGAGCAGTTCCCCAACGAAGTGCGCGTGGGCGATGGCACGATGCGCTTCGCCGAAGGCGTGCCCGCGCATGATGGCAGTGACGAGACCGACGGCGACGCTGCAGGCGCCGCGGGTTCCGGGGAGCAGTCGGGTGCGAAACCTCACCGAGAACCGTTTTGGAAGAAGTGGTTCCACCGCGGTGACAGCAAGGCCGAGGAGGATTCCGGGCTCGATTCCTATGCCGCCGACCAGGCGTTCGACCATGCGGCGGACGCCGATGACATCGACCGCCGCCAGGTCGTGGCGCCCACCCGCAGGGTGGCGTCCGCGCGCCCGCATGGCATGGGCGAATCGGATGTCGAGGATGTCTCCCAGTCCGATCCGTGGCAGGAGTTCGGCGAGGGCGATCCGGGCGATGCCGCGGCAGGCGACGGTGCGGACGGTGCTCTTGGCGCCGATGGCGCTGCCGACGCCGCGAACGCCGATGCGACGAACCCGATGGTGATCCGCGGCCACGGTACAGGGACGGGTGCGGGTGCCGGTTCTGCAGCGAACGGTGCGGCGCAATCGGCCGCCGCAGCGATGCAGCTCGCTGCCGCCGCGATGGCGGCAGGGCAGCAGGAGCACGCCGGCGGCGCCTATGGCTCCGACGAGGAGGCCTCGACGAACGAGGTCGCCGCGCAGGCCGCCAGCATCGCACAGGCGAACGCCGACGCGGGCGAGACCAAGCCCGAGCATTTGCTGCCGCCCTACGTGCTGCCCGACCTCGAATTGCTCGACCATGGCAAACCGCACGCGGCGCGCACGCAGGAGAACGACCGCATCATCGACGCGCTCAACACCACGTTCGAGCAATTCGACGTCGACGCCAAGGTCGTGGGATTCCTCCGTGGCCCGTCCGTCACCCAGTACGAGGTCGAACTCGGCCCTGGCGTCAAGGTCGAGAAGGTCACGAGCCTTCGCAAGAACATCGCCTACTCGGTCGCCAGCTCCGATGTGCGCATCATCTCGCCGATCCCCGGCAAGTCCGCCATCGGCGTGGAGATTCCGAACGTCGACCGCGAGATCGTGCACCTGGGCGACGTGCTGCGCAGCGACATCATGCGCAACGATCCCAACCCGATGCTGTGCGGCGTGGGCAAGGACATCGAAGGCCGATTCGTCAAGTGCGACCTGACGAAGATGCCGCACCTGCTCGTCGCCGGCGCCACCGGTTCGGGCAAGTCGAGCTTCATCAACTCCATGCTCGTCTCGCTCATCATGCGCGCCACGCCGGAGCAGGTGCGCCTCATCCTCGTGGACCCCAAGCGCGTGGAGCTTTCCGCCTACGCAGGCATCCCGCACCTGCTCACGCCCATCATCACCGAACCCAAGAGGGCGGCGCAGGCGCTCGAATGGGTCGTCAAGGAGATGGAGTCGCGCTACGACGACCTGAGCTTCTTCGGCTTCAAGCACGTCAAGGACTTCAACGAGGCCGTGCGCGCCGGCAAGGTGCACGCGCCCGCCGGCTCCAAGCGCAAGGTGGCCCCGTACCCCTACCTCGTCATCGTCGTCGACGAGATGGCCGACCTCATGATGGTCGCCAAGAACGAGGTGGAGGACTCCATCCAGCGCATCACCCAGC